>JBDTBI010000307.1:0-3570 GCA_039924215.1 Acidobacteriaceae bacterium | reverse complement strand
GCGAAGTGGGTCTCCCGAGGCACGCATGACAGTCACTGACTCCATGCTCACAGGCATCGATGACCGGGGTACATTATTTATGAATCAGGGGTTCCCGCCGCGATATTTTTCAACCCGAGCTTGTCTGGAATCACCTCGGCGATCAAACGGCGCGGCTCGTGCCGCTGCCCCGATGTTGCGGGCTTCATTCGATTAGTTCAACAAGGCACCGCGATTCCATCCAGACGAGGATCGGAGGCGCCACACAAGGATTCTTCGCCGATGGAGATAGCCTGTGCGCTTCCCTCGAAGGACCTTAAAAAATCGTGAGGCAGCGTCCAATCTGCGGGGATTTCTTCGCCCGTGATGACCTCGTGTCCAAGAGCTTCGAGTTCGTCGGCGAGGTTTGGATCCGCATGCTGTTCGACGGAGATGCGGCGACCATCGAGTACTCGCACGCGCGGGGCATCCAGAGCCTGCTGCAGGTTCATTCCGCGATCAAGGAGATTGACGACAATGTGAACCTGTCCCTGGGGTTGCATGTTTGCGCCCATGCAGCCAAAGCTGAGCTTGAGCGAGCCGTCGGGCGCGAGCATCATGGAGGGAAGGATCGTATGACGCACGCGCTTGCCGGGAGCGGCACAATTTGGGTGGGCTTCCTCCATCTCAAAATCAGCCCCGCGGTTGTGGAGGATGATCCCGGTTCCAGGAACGATGATGCCGGAACCAAACACGTCGGAAATGCTGGTGATCAGGGAAACAGCATTGCGATCGCGATCGACCACCGTGAAGTACGTCGTGTCTCCATAGACTCGGCCCGCTGGAGGATTATCAAGCGCACGGTCTGGTTGGATGAGGCTGCGGCGCCCCCCGAGGTACTCCGCGGAGAGGAGACGCTCCACGGGTGTTTCGACAAAGCGAGGATCGGCGACATAGCTAGTCGCATCGGCAAAGCAGAGCTTGAGGGCCTCGAGGATCAGATGGCTGGCCTGAGCCTTATTGTTATTGAAAAGGCCCGGCAAATCGAACCCTTCGAGAATGCCTAAAGCCATGAGCGCTACGATGCCCTGACCATTTGGCGGAAGCTCCAAAATGGTGTGACCACGGTAGCTGGCGCGGATTGGCTTGACCCATTCGGCCTGTACCTGATCAAAGTCCTCGCTGTCTAGATAGCCACCGGTCGCTTGCAACACTTCGAGGATGCGGTCTCGAACCTCGCCTCCATAAAACGCAGCACGGCCTCTCTTGCCAATCGAGCGCCACGTGCGCGCGAGATCTTTCTGTTGAAAAATCTGGCCGGCCTTCGGCGCCTCGCCACCTGGCAGGTAAGGGCTCGGGTCGGGCGAGAAACGCTGGAGTTTCGACGAGCCCCAGTTCCACGCATGGCCTATCTTTGCGCTTACAGCAAAGCCATCGTCGGCATAGGCTGCCGCAGGCTCAACAAGGTCAGAAAGCTCCATGGAACCAAATCGGTTGTGCAGCGCAAGATAGCCATCGAGCGCACCGGGAACAGAAACCGTCGCCGCGCCGACTTTCGGCATCGATGAAAAGCCGTCGGCACGAAGATTGTCGATGGTCAGGCGGGAGCCCGACCGGCCACTACCGTTCAGCCCAAAAAACTCGCCGTTCCAATGTACGAGGATCATGGAGTCGCCGCCGAGTCCATTCATCATGGGCTCTGTTACGTTGACCATCGCGGCCATGGCGACCGCCGCATCTGCGGCATTTCCGCCTGCCCGGAGTATGTCCCTGCCCACCGCTGCGGCGAGGGGCTGGCTGGAACAGGCCATGCCGTTTTTTGCGTACACTGGAGCGCGTCGGGAATCGAAGGGTTTATACAAGGTTCAGACTCGGGTTTTGGGATGGACTATCGCAGCCGTGTGCGATGCAGCTATTTCGTCAGAAATACGCGCTTGTGTGGAAATTTCTCGATGACGGATGGATCTTGAGAAAAGTTGGTGGCGAGGACATCGATTGGATTCCCAGCGATCCACTGGGATAGGTCGATGGCTTGGTAGTGCCCGGCGTTGAAGACGACCAGCATCCGTGCTTTCTCATTCCCGATATTTTCAATGGAGTGTCCGAAACCCTGTGGGATGTAGCCGACGTCTCCCTTAGCAAGGTATTCTTGACGAAAGCGCCCATGCGAACCGAAAAGGGTCACGTTGAATTCGCCGCTGAGCACGTATTGCCACTCTGCAGCATTCGGGTGCCAATGCAGTTCGCGCAGAGCACCGGGTTCCAGCTCCAGCACGATCCCGGTCATGGTCGTCGAAATGGGAAACAGAGAACCATCCACACGCCATTCCGCGCCATCTTTGAACACCGCGAACGGCTTTTGCGAGAGCAGACTATATTTGTGCGTCAGTGGAGGTGTCTTCCAACCTTGCAGCGGAGCAGCGGGGACCGTGGGCGGCTTCTTGCCTTTGGCAAAATAGACCTCAGTCTTTGGGAAACTGTCGAAGGTGGAAGCCGGTACGCCAAAATTCTTGGCCAACAGTTCCTTAGGAGCGTGACCGAGAAAGTCTGTGATGCTGAAGGTTCCGAACTCGGAAAAGTACCCGTTATCGAAGACCAGGATGAAGTGGCACGGCTTGTCGCCCAGAGTTTCCAGGACATGGCCATGCCCGCGCGGGAAGTACCAGACATCGCCCGGGCCGAAATCATTCGTTTCGGAACAGCCGTTGGGGTCGATGATGGTGGTGCGCACCAGGCCTTCGGTGATAAAACCCCATTCCGCTGCGGTAGCGTGCCAGTGAAGCTCACGCATCACTCCCGGCTCCATCCGCATCGAGACGCCTGCAAGGGCCTTGGAGATTGGCAACTGGACCACCGTCGCCTCTTTGCCGTAGCTGCCATCCATCACCCGGCCTTCGGATTTTTCCAGCTCGAACTTGAAGGTAGGAAGCTCTTTCTCAGAAGTTGCGGGATCTGGAACGTTGTTCTGGAAGCTGTTGTCGCCGCCCTCAGAACTGATGGGGATATTGAATGAAAACATGAAATTCTCCTGTCTTAGCGTCTCTTTTGGCGTGCTCCGTCGATCGCCATCCTGATTCTACCTTGACGTTGTAACGAATCTCGGCTGGCCTGCCCGACCTTTTGTACCCGCGGAATTGCTAGTATAACGTGCCGCTGAAGGACCTAGTTTCCCCGCACTGAGTTGAGGGATGGTGCTGTGCGTTCAATCGGGTTGGCAACCACGGACGTGAACCTGCTGTCGAAACGGCCCGATCGGGACGATTGCAATGTAGCTCAGCGACTGGTCGCTGGGTCTCCGATTTTACCGCTCTCCCGCTTCAAATGTTCTCCCGGCTCCACGCGAATCACCCCCATCATTCCTTTGTCTTCGTGCTCCAGCAGGTGACAATGATACACAAATGTACCCACGATATTCGGGTCGCGAAAATCCATGCGCAACCGCACACTCGGATACGCCAGCGACCGCCCATTAAAATAGGGAATATTCACTGTATCTCGTAAAAATGGCTCATGGACCGGTCTGCCGAGATACTCCATCAAAAGAAAATGCAACTGATGAATGTGAAAGTCGTGCAGTTCTCGCGATCGGTTCTGGATGATCCAGTCCTCCAC
>JBDTBI010000306.1:0-3455 GCA_039924215.1 Acidobacteriaceae bacterium | reverse complement strand
TGAAGCGGCTTGTATTTGCTTTCATTGACGATCCGGAAATTGCCCAACGGTCTCGGACTGCGCCGGCGGCAAAGTTTATGCACCACGCATGGATCGGTGGCTTGCTGGAGCATGTTGTCGATCTGATTGGGTTCTGCGAACTAGCGGCCGGCCACTTCCCCCTGATCCACCGAGACCTTCTTCTTACAGGAGCGATTCTGCACGATATCGGGAAAATTTATGAACTCAGTTGGGAGCGCGGTTTTGAGTACACGCTTGAAGGACAATTGATTGGGCATATTTCGATTGCGACACGGCTGCTTGATGAAAAAGTAAAGCTTCTGCCAGGATTTCCCAGGAAGATCCACACCTTGGTGGAGCATATGATTCTGAGCCATCATGGATCGCTCGAATTTGGATCGCCAAAATTACCCATGATTCCAGAGGCCGTGTTGCTGCATTACCTGGACGATGCGGAGGCCAAGATGCTGGCCATCGGAGAAGCGTGTCAGCCCCCGCAGGAGGGTACGGCGGCTCCAGTCTATATCGATCGGGTACGCGCGTTGGAGCGGCCCCTGGTGAATACGCGGGCTTATCTGGCGCAGGCAGAGGTGAAAGAAGGGTAGCGATGCATTATCTGCTGAAAACGGAACCCGATGCCTATTCCATAAGCGACTTGAAGCGTGATGGAGAAACGGTGTGGGATGGAGTAAGGAATCCAGCCGCGGTGAAGCATCTCCGAGAGATGCATCCGAAAGACCTGCTGGTGATCTATCACACTGGCGACGAGAGAGCCGCAGTGGGGACCGCAACGGTGATCGGCGTGGATGCCAGTGATGTGAAGGTGCCTCTCGTGCGTATTCGCTACGGCAAAACCATCACGCCAAGGAAGCTGGCCGACATCAAACTGGAGAAATTGTTTCGAGAGTCGCCACTCGTGCGCCAGGGCAGGCTGTCTGTAGTGCCATTGACCGAAGAGCAATATGGATGGTTGATGAAGACGTAATAATATGGAATTAGATTCATGGAAATAACTAAATAAGTTAAAGGTTTACTTTTATGTTTCGCTTTTCTACTTCGGGTGAATCTCACGGGGAATGTCTGATCGCGATGGTTTCCGGTATGCCTGCCGGCGTGCCCGTGGACGAAGCAAAAATCAATCGTGAATTATGGCGCCGCCAACAGGGGTACGGCCGCGGCGGACGTATGAGGATCGAGCACGACAAGGGACAAATCCTCTCCGGAGTTCGCCACGGGAAAACGATTGCATCGCCGATTGCCATCCGCATTGAAAACAGCGATTGGAAGAATTGGACGGAGGTCTTGCCGGTTGCGGCGGGCGACCCAGCCAAGCATAAGGCGGTTGCGTCTCCTCGCCCCGGACACGCTGACCTGGCGGGATCCCTGAAATACGATTTTCCGGATGCTCGCTATGTGCTCGAGCGTGCCTCGGCCCGCGAATCCGCCGCGCGTGTGGCTGCCGGGTCGATCGCCAAGCACTTGCTGAATGAGCTTGGAATCGCTGTTGCCAGCCATGTCATACGCGTCGGCAGTGCTGAGCTTGATCGGGAAGTCAGTTGGGCGGAAATTGAGGCGCTGCAGCATCATGACGAAGTTCTGCTCGGCTGCGTTGACGAAGCTTCGGAGCAGCGCATGAAGGCGGTTGTCGATCACGCTTTGCGCACGGGCGATTCCGTAGGCGGAGTATTTGAGGTGGTTGCACATGGCGTACCCCCCGGTCTGGGAACCTATGCCAACTGGGATGAGCGGCTGGATGGATTGCTGGCAGGCGCAGTGATGTCGCTGCAGGCGGTAAAGGCCGTGGAGATCGGTCGCGGTATAACAGCCGCCTCGGCATTCGGCTCGGTGGTGCATGATGCCATTCACTATCAGCCCGAGGCGCAGCCGGACCGTCACACCCGATTCGCGCGCGAGCAGAACAATGCAGGCGGCATTGAGGGTGGTATTTCTAATGGAGAGGATGTCATCGTCCGTGGCTATCTGAAACCGATTTCTACGCTGCGTCGTCCACTGGCTTCTGTCAGTTTTGAGACGCGGGACGAGACAAAGGCTGCCTACGAGCGCTCCGACGTCTGCGTGGTTCCAGCGGCCGGAGTGGCAGCGGAGGCCATGGTTGCGTTGACTCTGGCAAAACTTGCTATCGAGAAGTTCGGTGGAGATTCTTTACGGGAAATGATGCGAAACTATCAAGGATACTGTGATCAGATCCGCAAGTTCTGAAGTTGAAAATTCTGAATGATAAAAGCTGCTCCAATGATTTATCCGATTGTGAAGTTTCCTGACCCTGTTCTGCAGCAGCCTGCTGCGCCGGTGACTGTATTTGACGCCGATCTGCGCAAGCTGGTCGATGACATGTTTGCTTCCATGTATGACGCGCAGGGTATTGGCCTGGCCGCACCGCAGATTGGGATTCCAAAACGGCTCACGGTGATCGACCTGAGCTTTCAGAAAAAGCCGGAAGACAAAATCGTCTTGATTAATCCGGAGGTCGTCGCAACAAAAGGCAAGCAGGTCGGAGAAGAAGGTTGCCTTAGCCTGCCGGAGATTCGAGACCGTGTAACGCGGGCGGCGGAGGTCACGATACGCGCTCAGGACGTAGACGGCAATCCATTCGAAGTGGATGGGACGGAATTATTGGCACGGGCCATGCTGCATGAGATTGATCATCTGGATGGTATCCTCTTCATCTTTCGCCTGAGCCGGCTGAAACGCGATCTGCAATTGAGGAAGATTCGGAAATTACAGAAAGCTGGCAATTGGTAGGCCGGTCTTCCCGCATGTCTCTCTCGAGAAAATTGCTCGGGAACGATCTTTACCACCCTTGAGCAACAGGAAAACCGGTTAAGCCGATGCGTCTTGTCTTTTGCGGAACCCCGCAATTCGCCGTACCCACACTGGAAGCATTGTTACGCGCAGGCCACACAGTGGATCTGGTGCTGTCGCAGCCAGATCGCGCCAGCGGTCGCGACCTGAATGTCACGTTCTCCCCGGTCAAGCAGTTTGCGGAGCAGCACGGCCTTCCGTTGACGCAACCGGGAAAGATTCGCCATAACATCGATCTACAACAAAGGCTTAGCGATCTGGCTCCCGATGCGGTCATCGTTGTTGCGTACGGGCGCATTATTCCGCCGTGGATGCTGACGTTGCCGCGCCATGGAAATCTGAACCTTCATGCCTCGCTGCTGCCTAAATATCGCGGCGCAGCGCCGATCCAATGGGCCGTTGCCAACGGGGAGACGGAAACTGGCGTAACCACCATGTGCCTCGACGAAGGTCTCGACACGGGCGACATTTTGTTACAGGAACGAGTCCCGATTTCTCCGCAGCAGACTTCGGCAGAACTTTTCCCGATTCTTGCGGCCGTGGGTGCGGAACTGATGGTGCAGACATTGACGGGATTGGAGCAGGGCACATTGCAAGCCACACCGCAGGACCCCAGCCATGCGACGCTGGCA
>JBDTBI010000305.1:0-10942 GCA_039924215.1 Acidobacteriaceae bacterium | reverse complement strand
CGGCAGACCATTGAGCGGCTTGTAATTGCAGCGAAGCGTCACGATTTGGGACAAAATCGCTCCTTTGCCGACTGGCGTGAAGTCATCGAAGATCTGTTGACAACGGCAGCATGGGGTCTACTTACTCCCTTCGACAGCGCGGAATACCAACTATTGAACCGATGGAACGTGCTCCTGAACGAACTTTCTTCTCTCAATTCCATCGCGGGGCAGACAGTCTTCTCTCCGGTTTTGGAAAGGTTGCAGCACCTGGCGGCGACCATGCTTTTTACGCTGCAAACAAAACATGCCCCGGTACAAATCCTGGGCGCTTCCGAGTCTGCAGGCATTGTGTTCGATTCTGTCTGGTGGATGAATACGCAGGCGAGCGCCTGGCCGCAACGCGGACATGTACAGCCTTTTCTTCCGTGGAGTGTGCAGCGCGCGTCGCACATGCCCTACGCCGATCCGGCAGAAGACCATGCATTCGCACTGCGAGTGACCGAAAGGATCCTTGCTTCCGCAGGCACCGTCATCGTCAGCTTCGCACTGCAGGAAAACGATCCAGCTACTGCCAGCACCCACACTCCGAGCCCGGAGATCGCTGTGTCTCGTGTCGTTCGCAATGCACTTTCGGACACGCCTTTGGTTCCAGTGGAAGAATTTCTAGCGGAACAAACCGGGATCGAAATCAGGCCCGCTGCTTCTCTCGATTCTTCCGCCTGGGATTCATCTCCAGTCTTGAACACAATCGATGCAGAGCCCGCAGTCCCGCGCCAGCCGGGCCGGGTGAGCGGAGGCGTCGCCTTCCGAAAGCATCAGGCTGCCTGCCCATTTCGCGCCTTTGCTGAGTTGCGGCTTGGAACCGAACTGCTCGCCGAGCCCGAGCAGGGGTTGTCCGCAGCAGAGCGGGGCAACATTATGCACAAGGTTCTCCAGGATTTTTGGAAAGAGGTTGTGTCACAGGAAAAATTGCTCGGTTATACAGACGAGGAGTGTCGCCAGGTTTTGCATGGGCACATCCGCACCGCATTGCGGAGCTTCCTCGAGTATGCGGAAGAGTCGTGGCAAACATCGCTGCTCGAAATTGAGGCGGAACGTTTGGAAGCCCGTCTGTGGGAGTGGCTGGAAGTTGAAAAGCAACGTCCCACCTTCACCATGCTGAAGACAGAAGACATGCTGGAGGGTATGCATCTCGGTGGGGTCGAACTTCGTTGCCGCATCGACAGAATCGATCGAGTCGAGCATGGCATCGTGTTGATGGACTACAAAACGGGCCCTGTCGATGCGAAGGCATGCGAAGGCGATCGTCCAGATGAGCCGCAACTTCCGGCGTATGCGGTGTTGCGTCAATCTTCCTTGCCGACGGAAGAACCCCTCGCGGGAATTGCCTTTGCAGGGCTGCACGCGCGAAACGTTGGGTTCACAGTGGTCCGCTCGCTCCCCGGAATGTTTCCGGCGTCACCCGCAACATTAAAAAACAAACAGGCAGGCATGTCTCCAGAGGAAATGGAACAGCAGCAGGAGGCGTGGGGTGCAACGCTAACACGGCTTGCGGAAGAGTTTCAGATGGGCACGGCAATCGTTGACCCGAAGTATGGGAATAAGACGTGTCGATATTGCGCACAGACCTTGTTGTGCAGAGTGCGCGAGACGGATCAGGCATTGGAAGGGAGCATCGAGGAAGAAGATCCGGACGCCGCAGATATAAATGGCTTGCAGGGGCTGGACAAATGAGCAACGTGCACAAATTTCCCTCGAATCGAGATGCGTTGCCTCCGGAATCGGAAGCTTTCAATCGAGAGGAGACTTCTGTCCGCGAAGACGCGTCGAGCCGCGAGGCCGCGTGGGACGTGGAGCAATCCTGGATTGTGGAAGCGCCAGCCGGCTCCGGCAAGACAGAATTATTGATGCAGCGCTTTCTGCGGTTGCTGGCACGGGTGGAGCGGCCTGAAGAGGTCCTGGCCATCACCTTTACGCGAAAGGCCGCGGCCGAAATGCGGGATCGAATTCTTGAATCGCTGCGCGATGCGGAGTGCAGTGCACCGCTCGACCCCGCCGCAGCACACAAAGGTCAGACTCGTCAGTTCGCCTTGGAAGCGCTGGCTACAAACGCGAAATTAGCATGGAACCTGATTGGCCAGCCCCATAGATTGAACATTCGTACAATCGACTCTCTGTGCTCCGAAATTACCAGCCGCTTACCTGTGCTCTCACGCCTGGGCGCAGCGATACGTCCGATAGACGACGCATCCGATCTCTATATCGCCGCCGCACAAGCAGCGTTGAAGGAGATGGGCGGAAGCGATGACCGTCTACGGGTCGCCATACGAGAACTGCTTCGGCATCTGGACAATCGCATGGACCAGGTTATGGGCTTGGTGGCGGATATGCTGGCCAGCCGCGACCACTGGGGACACGATTTTCCAATCGAACGGGAACGGTCGGATGAGGAATTGGATACCATCATCCGGCAAAAATTTGAATTTCCCTTGCAGCACTCCGTCAACGAAATTTTGCAGCATGCTTTCGGGCTCCTTCCGGGGAGAATCTGGAAGCAGATCTTCGATCTCGCGCATTACGCCGCCAAGGAACTTGACCGCTCGCAACGCAAGAATCCATTTCACGAATTACTTGATACTCCTTGCCTTCCAGCTTGCAATCACGAACATTTGGCTTCGTGGAAGGCAGTCGCACGATTGCTGATAACAGAAGGTCATCTCCTGCGGAAGCCCGGTGGCATCAACGTCAGACTCGGCTTCGCACCGAAGCAGCCGCGCACACAGGAATTGAAAGTGCTGCTCGATTCCCTGGCGGGCGACGAAAACCTCACAGGTGCTCTTGGCAAAGTAGCGGCGCTGCCGCCGGCTGGTTACACCGAACAGCAACGCACAATTTTGCGCTCGACGTTTCTATTGTTGCGTCGCGCACTTGCGGAATTGCATGTGCAGTTTGCCCTCTCTGGAACCACAGACTTCCTGGAAATTTCCTTGGCTGCGAGCCGCGCGCTCGACGACGAACCTGACAGCCTGGCGTTGGCCTTTGGTACTGCAATTCGGCATTTGCTCGTGGATGAAATGCAGGACACATCAATTACACAATTTGAAATGCTTGGAAAGCTGGTGCAGGGATGGGACGGGCACAGCCAGACAGTGTTTCTCGTAGGCGATCCAAAGCAGTCCATTTATAGATTCCGTCACGTCGAAGTGAGCCTGTTCGCCCGAGCACGCAGTAAGGGCTTGGGTGGCGTATCGCTGAAGCCGCTTCGACTGAGCAGCAATTTCCGTTCTCGTGCCAGTTTGGTGCGCCAGAACAACGAAGCGTTCGCACAGATTTTTATAAGCGAAGCGGAAGACGACACGGATGGCGTTCAATTCGAGCCTTCAGCATCAACCCATTTGGAAGAGGGAATAGAACGGCTCTGCTGGCATCTGCATGTGCAGCCAGCAAAGGCCGGAAATGACGACGACAACACGCAGGCCGAAGAGGATCCATGCACTATCGAGGCGCGTCAGGTGTGCGAAGTCATCGAGCGTCACCGCACGCAGACGCTCCCGGGAGGAAAGCCACCGAGCATGGCAATTCTGGTCCGCGCCCGGAACCATGTTGCTTCCATCCTGCAGGAAATGCGAGCGCGTGGCATTCCCTATCGCGCTGTTGAAATGGATGCGCTGGCGGATCGTCAACCTATCCTCGACGTACTTGCAATCGCACGAAGCCTGTTGCATCCCGCAGACCGTGTGGCCTGGCTAGCCGTTCTGCGCGCGCCGTGGTGTGGGCTTGCCTTAACGGACCTGCTGGCACTCTGTGGTAGCGATGATCCACTCTGGAACCGTAAGACAGTGGTGGAGTTGTTCCGCGAACGCTCCCATCTGCTGAGTAGTGATGGTCTGGCGCGCGCTGAACGCGTAATGAGCACGCTCGAAGCGGCCAGAGAACAGTCTCGGCATGAGCGCTTCTCTCTGCTGGTCGAACGTACGTGGCGCACATTGGGAGGCCCGCACTGTATCGCGGAAAAGGAGTTACCGACAATTCAGGAATTTTTTCGAATGCTGGACAAGCTACAGAATGAAGGCGTCTGGCCAACAGCCGCGCTATTGGAAGAGCGGATGAAGAAACTCCATGCGCCGCCGCTTGGCAACGACGACTCCGCAGTCGAGGTGCTCACCCTGTTCAAGGCGAAAGGGTTGGAGTGGGATATCGTTCTGCTGCCGGGTCTGCATCGATCCTCACGGGGAAATGCTCCGCGGCTTGTCGAATGGATGGAGCAGGTGCCGTCCTGGGAAGACGATGAAGCAGCGGAAACGATCCGCCGAATTTTTCTGGCGCCGATCAAGCATGTCGCGGAAGAGGAAGAAGCTATCGGTAAATGGATTCGCACCGCCACCAGCAAACGAGACCGGGCCGAGCTGAAGCGTCTTTTGTACGTCGGCTGTACGCGCGCGCGGCAGGAGGTGCATCTGTTCGCGCAATGCAGGAAAAGGAAAAATGGGGAATTCGGTAATGTGAAGGCAGGGACTCTATTGCACACAGCATGGCCGGTTGCGGAATCGATTTTCGCACGCCATGTAAGCGAAACGTTACGTGACGATGTTGCTCCGAAGATTGTTGCAATGCCGCCCACGGAGTTACCGGGCCATTTGGAATCAGTCGCTGCTGCAGGCGAGGCGAGTCAATCGACTTCGACGATTCGTCTGTCGAATTTTCATCGCATTCGCACCGGTTGGCAGCGACCGCCAACGCCGCCAGACGTTCCATTTCTGCCATCCTCACCGTCCTTGCCAGGAGCCTATGACGAGACCACCGATGAAAATTCCCCGGCCTTTCTGCGCCCGCATGGGTCGTGGCGGGCGCGTGTATTCGGGACGGTATTGCATGCATTCCTTGAGCCTCTGGCAACAATCCTGGCGCGCTATACCGAGCCGGATGCGGCGATCCAGGCCATCGGTCAACTGGCTCATCCAGTCCGATTGCAACTGCTGCGCAGTGGATATCAACCAATGGAAGCCAGCAGGGAAGCCGATCGGATCATGACCGCATTGCAGGGCATGGCCCATGATGAGAATGGACGCTGGATCCTTGCGCCGCATCCGGGGCCCTTTGTCACGGAGCAGAATTCTTCTTCCAGCCCCCGTTTTGAAGTTCCCCTGACTGCACTCCATCGAAATGTCATGCGATCTATCCGTGTCGATCGCTTGTTTCTGGCGGGCGAATCTCCTATGGCCGACGGTCAGGATGTATTGTGGATCGTGGATTTCAAGACGGCTTCCTACGGCCCCGGTCACATGGAAGAATTCTTGGCCGAACAAAGAAAGCAGTATGCGGAGCAGATGCAGATCTATGGCGACATTGCTCGCGCAGTCTATCCAAACATTCAGCGAGTCCGTTTAGGGCTGTATTATCCGCTGATATCGCGCCTGCTATGGTGGCCCTGCGAACTTATTCAATGAACGGGATTCCCGCTTAATATGTCCACGGGAAACACATAACCACCACCCATCGAATAAAACGAAAAGAATTTATCCAAGGACGATCCGGACAAATTATTCGCGGATAATTTTCATTGATACCCTACATAAGTCATATTGAATGTGGGACGAGAAGTGAATTCCATCGATTCGACGTTCCGGATTGGAGGCAAGTATGGAGATGCGACAGCTACGAGGAACCGATCTGAAGGTGTCCCGATTGTGCTTTGGCACGATGACTTTCGGAAAGCCGGTAGACGACGCCACAGCGCGCAACATGGTGAGCCGTTGCATGGATGCGGGCATCAATTTCTTCGACACGGCGAATATGTATCAAACGGGTGTCGCGGAATCTTACCTGGGAAACGCATTGAGGGGACGTCGCGATAAGGTCATTCTTGCCAGCAAAGTGCACGGGAGCATGGGCCCGGCCCCGGACCAGCACGGCCTGTCTCGCGTCGCCATTCGCCGTGCCGTTGAGGAGTCGTTGCGTCGGCTTCAGACGGATTATCTCGACGTTTATTATCTGCATCAGCCGGACTACGCAGTTCCAATCGAAGAGACGCTTGCCACGATGGACGAGCTCGTGCGCGCCGGGAAGGTTCGGTGGGTTGCGACGTCGAATTATGCGAGTTGGCAGGTTTGCGAAATGCTGAACCTCGCAGACCGGCACGGATACAAGCCCGCGCCAATTGCCCAGCAGATGTACAACCTTATCGCACGAGGACTGGAGCAGGAATTTATCTCTTTTGCGAAACGACACAACGTATCGGTCATCGCGTACAACCCACTGGCCGGCGGCTTGCTCACTGGAAAGCACTCCCAATCGCAAATCATTCCCGGGACACGGTTCGACGGGAACCGAATGTATCAGGATCGCTACTGGCATCCGAAAAACTTCGAAGCGGTCTCGGCGCTGACAGCGATTGCCAAAAAAGCGGGGCGTTCCATCATCAGCCTCGCATTCGGCTGGTTGTTGCAACAGCAAGAGGTGGACTGTGTGATCCTGGGCGCTTCCCGTCCGGAGCAGTTGGAACAAAATCTGGCGGCATGTCAGGAGGGGCCGATTGCGCCGGAGCTGATACGCGAATGTGATGATGTATGGCACCAGTTGCGCGGCCCATTCCCTGCGTATAACCGTTAAAGCGCATGCCAAGTCAGCTTATCCCTTTCGACAAATTCATCAGGGGGTGAAGGCCTGCGTTGGGGTTGCGATACATGAGCTCCAAATTTCCGAATATTAGGTCGTGCAATGAAAGAAAAGTTTCCGCTAACAGGCATCGTCGTCAGCCTAAACACGCCATTCGACTCGACAGGGCGCATCGATTTTGGCTCAATGGAACGTCTGATCGCGATGCATTTGCGCGAGGGAGCCGCAGGGTTTCTCGCGTCCGCACGGGCGGGAGAAATTGATGAGCTGTCGATCGCGGAACGAATTGAGATCATCCAGTTCGTTCAGCAGGTCGCTCGCGATCGGGCCACTTTGATCGCGGGGGCTACGAGCGGCGATCCAACACAGTCCTGCAGGCTGGCCGAAGCTGCATTGAAAGCTGGATGCAACGCGGTATTGGTCGAGGTTCCGGAGCAATTTCGCTCTGACCGCACATTGGCGCTGGGATTCTGTCGCGAGGTTGCGCAGGTTGGCGTCCCGACGCTCGTCATTCAGGATCTCGATTGGGCCGGCTCCGGACTCGACATTGCATGGGTCGTGGAAATGTTCGAGACGCTGGAAAGCTTCAAGTGTCTCAAGGTGGAGGTGAAGCCCGCCGGGCCAAAATATACTCAGGTACGCGAAGCAACTCAGGGAAGGCTGAACGTAGCGGGTGGCTGGGCGGCGGATCAGATGATTGAGGCGCTGGATCGCGGTGTGGACATTTTCATCCCAACCACCATGACGCGGCATTATGTTGAGATCGTACGAGACCATCGAGCCGGAAATCGTGAAGCAGCGTTCACGAAATTCAGGGCAATCCTCCCGGTATTGGCATTCACGCGGCAGCATCTTGACATATCCATACAGTTCCACAAGCGCGAGATGGTCCACCGCGACGTTTTCAAAACCGCAAACATTCGCAAGAAATGCTTGCCGTACGACCGCTTTCATGAGCAATACGGCAAAGAAATGATGCGGTACCTCGACCAGCTTCAATGATGCCGAGGAGGATTCAACAGAACGTCCAAAGTGTCATTTGCGAAGAGGCAGTGGGATGAAAGTTCAACCAGAAGCATCTTCAACCACCCGACGTGATTTTATGAAGAGAGTGACTTCCGCAGGAGTGTCAGCGGGCGTTGCCAGCGCTTCCGCACGAGGACAGGAAGTGGAATATCCTTCGCACAGTAGCCAGCACGCAGAAAAACCGAATATCGTACTATTCGTCGCCGATCAGTTTCGATGGGACTTTATCCATGCATACGGCTTGAATTCGACCACGCGGACTCCCAACCTCGACAAGGTTTTTCAGCAGGGTGTGACGTTTACCTTCGCGGTGACAAACCAGCCGATATGCTCTCCCTCGCGCGCATGCATGATGACCGGTCGCTACGCTACGGAAACGGCATATGGAAAATTCAACCTCCGACTGCATTGCGTCGTGACCTTCCAACCCTCGCCACCGTCCTCAGGGAAAATGGGTATACGGCCAATTTTATTGGCAAGTGGCACTTGGCGGACACGGGTATTGGAGCTGTTCCGGTGGATCAGTGCGGCGGCTTCCTCGATTTCTGGGAAGGTGCGAATTCCGTCGAAAATACCCCTCATCCGTATTACGGAACCATTTGGGATGGACAGGGTAATCCCATCCCATGGAAAGATGAGTATCGCGTCGATTTCCTGACCGACCGCGCGGTACGCTTCCTGAAGCAGCCACAAAAAAAACCGTTCCTGCTGTTTCTGTCACAACTGGAGCCACATTTTGATCAGCAGGGAGACGGACCCCGCAACTTCGTTGCACCGAGGGGATATGCGGATCGCTACCGCAATCCCTACGTGCCGCCTGACCTGCTTCACTTCCCGGGCACCTGGCAGGACCAACTGCCGGGCTATCATGGAGACGTCCAAAGTATCGATGAATCTGTGGGGAGGATTTTACAGACGCTGGAAGAACAGAAAATACTGGACAATACAATCTTCCTGTTTACGAGCGACCATGGCTGTCATTTCAATACGCGCAACCACGTATATAAAGCCAGTCCCCACGATAGCTCTATCCGAATCCCATTCCTGATGCAGGGTCCGGGATTGAATCGCTCGTTGCAATTGCCCCAGATCGCCGGCAACATTGACCTGACCCCGACGCTGCTCGATGCTTTGGGTGTGGCTGTTCCGTCCTCCATGAAAGGAAGGAGCCTGATGCCACTGGTTCACGATCCCCTTGCGCGCATGCGATGGGACAATAAGGCGCTGATTCAGATTAGTAATAGCATGGTGGGACGCGCCATCCGTACGAAAGAATGGACGTATTGCGTGGCCGATCCTGACTTGGACGGAGGCAAGGTCCCGTTCAGCACGCGGTATCAGGAATATGTGATGTACAACAACTACAGCGATCCGGCCCAATTGGTGAATTTGGCTGCAAGGAAGCCGTTTAAAGCGGTGGCCGCTCAACTGCGGGAAGAGCTGACAGGCATGATAGTGGCGTCTGGAGAACCAAGGCCGACGATCACGCCATCGAAACTCTATCCGTAAGCGCAACATGCGCAAACCTCAATTAGGTTTCGCCGCGGACACCAGCAACAGTAACTTTAGACAACCCGGGCCGGCGACGAACCCGAAAAGTCCAGATCCGCGCTCGGATCAATTTTTAGTACTATCTCATTTTGATCAAGAGGCGGCTGCGCAAGTTAGCTTTTTACCCGGTACGTCTTTGAATGCGAACGCATCTTGTAGGAGGCACCATGCCCTGTATTGGAATCCGAATGGCGACCGCGCTCATGGCAGTCGTCGCGATTGTCGCCCCCAGCACGTCCGCGCTGGCGCAGCAGAAAGCGCAGAAGCTAGGCCCGGAGCAGAACGCTCCAACGTATGTCAATTCGCTGGGAATGAAGGTGATCCGCATTCCGAAGGGCACGTTCACCATGGGCAACGATTCCGCGACCAATCCATCCCTGGGGCAATATCCTCGCCTGACGAATGGCGACTATGACGAGCGGCCCATCCACCAGGTGACGATTTCGCACGATTTCTATATGTCCGAGCTGGAAGTGTCGTCCAACCAGTATCGGCAGTTTCGGTCGGACTATCAGGACGACAGCAAATTTACGCCGGCTGCCACGGGCATGAGCTGGTACGAGGCCGATGCGTTTTGTAAATGGTTAAGCAAAAAGGAAGGACGGTCCTATCGCTTGCCCACCGAGGCAGAATGGGAATATGCGGCTATGGCGGGTGGAAACAAGCTGTTTGGAAATTCGGACCAACCGCCGCAGGCAGATCAGGCAAACAAATTTGGCATAAAAGACATGAACACCGGCGCTCTCGAATGGGTTGCGGATTGGTACGGTCCGTACGCTCCGCAGCCGCAAACGGATCCTGTGGGGCCGGAGGGTGGCTGGTCAAAGGTCGTTCGCGGGGGAGGCATCATGGCTCCCGTTGGACACCCCGAGCCGGGCGCGCCGTGGGGCCAACACGGCACCCTGAACGGAGAGGCGCCCTATTATCGCCGCTCGGCGAATCGAGCCAGCGCACCTCCCGCATACCACGGGCTGCACACCATCGGCTTTCGTGTCGTCGAGGGGCCTGCCTCCGATACGAAGCCGCTTTCTGTTGTCAAGCCGTTCCCGGAGATGTTCATCAAGCAGTCGGGAGTCCCCGCGACGGACGGTTCGAAGGCTCCATGGTTCCGGCGCATGCCCATCATGCCGATTCCCCCGGAGGACATGTATCAGGATGCCATTGTAGCGTCGGGAATCGACCCAGGAGTGAACGGGCATAATCACTCCGGCAGCGTGGTAGTCGCACCGAACGGCGATGTGATCTGGATCGCCTTCTCTGCGCCTAGTCCTTCGACGGAGTACATTCCAGGGACTTCGTTCGTCATTGCCCGCCGGCGCTTTGGTTCGAATCAGTGGGATTTTCCAGAAGTGTTCTACGATTTCGCCGATGTCAATGATCAATCTGTATTGCTGTGGAAGGACGGCAAGGCGTTGAGACTGTTTACGGGGGGAGTCGGTCTGGTCGATGTACCGTTCCGGCAACAGCTTTCAAAGGACAACGGAGCGACCTGGACTGCTCCGGAGCTGCCTGATTTCACCGAGCGTACCGGAGGTTTTTCAACGCAGCCGATTACGACCGCATTCCGACTCAACGGCTCCATGTATATGCCGTCCGATGCCGTTGGAGGCGAGTCGATGCTGTGGGTGAGCAGTGACAACGGGAAAACCTGGAACGATGCGGGGGGCCGTACGTTTGGCCGCCATACGACATTTGTTCCGCTGAAAGACGGAAAAATTCTTGCAATCGGCGGGAAGAATACCAACATGGACGGCTACATGCCGGAAGA
>JBDTBI010000304.1:0-5605 GCA_039924215.1 Acidobacteriaceae bacterium | reverse complement strand
CCCAGGACCTGCAATCTCCACAGGCCTGAAACAAGGATGACGAGAATCAGCGCAATGACATACTGGATTGCCGTTAGCTTCATTAACGGGATCTTGTCGTCTTTGTTCGATGAACTGGCCATGGCGGGGGATATGCCTCAAGAATACGCTTTACTCACGCTGCCTGAAACGATCCAACAGCGTGAAGAGAACCACGCCAATCAATGCGTTGACCGTGGCGCGAACCACCTCATGCAGCCCAAGCCACAGCTCGTGCATCCCCAGCAGGCGGCGCAGGATCAGCACATGCAGGATGCTCGCGAGCAGAATAAAAGCAAAGTTCATGATGAGCCGCGTGCCGGGATTGTCCACATCGATGCGTACGCCGATGGACGCGGCAAGATATCCGAGAATGCAATCGATAATGCCATTAATGCCGAGCGGCAGGTGGGTCACCGCATCCTGGATGATTCCGACGATGAGGCCCACCAACGTTCCCGCAATGGGACTGCGCCGCGAAACGGCAAAGTAAATGACGATCAAAGCCGGTAGATTCAGGATCTCAATCGATGGAAAACGCAGCGGCAGATACGCCTGGAAAAAGATCGCCACCAGCGGCACCAGAATCAAGACCAGCGGATGGAAGCGGTGTACCTCCATCTCCCGACGCGAGCGTTGACGCAGCATAGTCATACCTAGTTTTGCGGCTCCTGGGGTGGATTGGACTGCGGCGCGGGAGCGTGCGCCGGATGCGCGGGTCCGATTTTGCTTAGCGAAGGAGAATGCGATTGCTGGGCTGGCCGGGGCTGCTGGGCCGGCTGAGAACTCGCCGGGGCGGTCTTGCTTGCACTGCCCGACGGCGCTGCCTTGCTTGCGCTGCCCGACCGTGCGGTCTTGCTTGCGCTGATCGACGGCGCTGCCGTGGCGGCCGATGTCTGTGGGGCAAAGATCTGCTTCTGATAGGAAGCATCCGGAGTTAAATCATCGGCTGGCGGAGTCGCACCGGGGGTAAATCGGTCTGGATGCAGCGGCGCAGGTGGCTTCACGAGGGCGGGCGGCATGCTGACGTTCAGCGGCTTGCCGTCGGGTCCGAGTTCCGGGGTGAGATTGGCGCCGGGCAACCGCTGCGCCAGAACATCGGCAGCCTTTTGCTCGCTGGCGTCCACATCCTGTTGCATGGTGGAAGGCATCGTCTGCTGCGTTTGCGTAATCACCAGAATTTCATCGAGTTCAGACAGGTTGGCAGCCGGCTTTACCACCAGGGCCACATACGGGTTCTGGTCCGGGTCGGGCACGATACGCTCAACTCTGCCCACCACCAGGCCTCTGGGGTAGATGTTGTCCCCTCCGCTGGTGACCACCTCGTCGCCAGGTTGAATCCGTTCATCCGGCAGGATATTGACAATCTCCGCTTGCCCCGCGGTCGTGCCGCGCAGGATGCCGCGCAGGCGAGTCCGGGTCAGAATAATGCCCAGCCCGCTGGTCTGGTCGTTGATTTCCAGCACCTGCGCCGTATGCGGAAATACGTCGCGAATTTTCCCGACGACGCCGTCAGGCGTGATAACGGGCATGTCGGTGCGGATTCCATCCTTTGAACCTTTATTGATGTAGAGCACTCGCGACAGGTCGGTCCCGCTGGTTCCGATCACGTGGGCCGCCACGGTCTTGGAGATGTACTGTTGCTGAAAGCCAAGCAACTTCTGCAGCCGCAGGTCCTGACGAGCGCTTTCCGCGAGTAAGGCTTGTTCCAGTCGCATACGGTTCAGTTCCGCCTGAAGATGCTGATTCTCTGCGCGCACGTGGCGCAGGTCCAGATAACCGTCCCAAACGTGCGCGGTGCTGTGCCCTGTAAACAGGAAGGCCCGTTCAAAAGGTGAAATCAGGCTGACGACCCAATAACGAATCAATCGCGTCTGGTGGTTATCCTTGCCTGAAGCCGGACGGCGCACCTGGACGGCGAGGCCGAGCATCTGCGCCAGTACGACGATCAGCAGCACCAAGGGATTGCGATATCGACTGAGAAAGGATTCCATGAGACCTGAAACAGGCTGCGAGGCTGATAGACCGTTTTCTCCCTAGGGATGCTGCGGACGAAGCGGAAATCTATGCTGCACAGGCATTTCTCACGCCTGCACACAGGTCCCACCCGTTCCCAGCAACTGTGAAACAGCTAATCGATCTTAATCTTGCGCAGCAATCGGAAATCGGACAACATTTTGCCTGTACCCAGCACAACGGAAGCCAGTGGATCGTCGGCCACAGAAACAGGCAGGCCGGTTTCCTCACGGATACGCTTGTCGAGGTTTTTGATCAGCGCCCCGCCGCCCGTCAGCACAATGCCGCGGTCGCTGATGTCGGCGGACAACTCCGGTGGTGTCCGTTCCAGCGCCACCCGAATCGCGTTCATGATGGTGCTGATGCATTCGGCCAGAGACTCGCGAATTTCGCTGTCGTCAATGGTGATGGTCTTGGGTACGCCTTCAATCAAATTGCGCCCTTTAATCTCCATGGTGGTCGGTTTGTCCAGCGGATACGCGGAGCCGAGTTCCATTTTGATATGTTCGGCGGTGCGCTCGCCGATCAGCAGGTTGTACTTGCGCTTCAGATAATTCATGATGGCTTCGTCCATCTGGTTCCCGGCCATGCGGACGGAACGCGAATAGACGATGCCAGAGAGCGAGATGACAGCAATATCTGTCGTGCCGCCGCCGATATCGACCACCATGTTGCCGCCGGGCTCGGTGATTGGAAGCCCCGCGCCGATGGCCGCCACCATGGCCTGTTCCACCAGATACACTTCGCTGGCCTTGGCGCGATAGGCGGAATCTTCCACCGCGCGCTTTTCTACCTGGGTAATTTCCGACGGCACGCCGATCACGATGCGAGGATGGACCAGCATCTTGCGGCCATGCGCCTTCTGGATGAAGTAGTTCAACATTTTCTCAGTGACTTTAAAGTCGGCAATGACGCCGTCCTTCATCGGCCGGATGGCGACAATATTTCCGGGCGTGCGGCCCAGCATCTCTTTCGCTTCCTTGCCGACGGCCTCTACTTCCCCCGTTACCTTGTTCAGTGCAACGATGGAAGGCTCATTGACGACGATCCCCTTGCCCGCTGCAAAAACAAGCGTGTTGGCCGTGCCCAGATCGATGGCAAGATCGCTGGAAAAAAGACTGAACAGCGAACGCAGATTATGACTGCGTGAGGACCGAGAGTGATAGCCGTTAGAGGACATTCAACTGTACTTTCCTGGTGGAGGACTGCTGATATTGTACGGCCTTACAAGTTGCGTTGCATCTGCCATTCCAACACAGTTGCCGCTCGAAAACATCAGGGGTATCGACTGTATACCGTGTGCAAGTGGATGCGTGGCTCTCATGAATCCTGCCGTACAAGTCAGCACCCGGTTTCGTAGAGCCAAGTCTATGGCATCGCTCATTCTGTGCGAAATCATTTACCCTGAACCCTGTCCCACAGACTCGGACCGCCAGCTGGATTTTTGGGGGAACGATTCCCTCCAGCCGCGGCATCCGCGCCGAAAAAAGCCGCAGCTGGCCCACGAGGAATCCATCGTGCAATCCAACACGATTCTAGCTAAAGTGACGATGGCCGCGATCGCAGGAGTTGCTTGGTTCGCCCTGGCATTGCAGCTGTTTCTGATGGTCCGCGATTCCGATCCGGGCGGAGTCGCCATACTGCACGCAGTCGTAAATTACCTGAGCTTTTTCACGATTCTGACCAATCTTCTGGTTGCTGTGGGGCTCAGCTTTCAATTTCTATTCTCACAGTCGCGCCTGGGCCGCTTTCTTCTTCGGCCTGCCGCCCAGTCTGCGACTGCCGTCTACATTGCCGTGGTGGGTATCATCTACGCGTTGTTGCTGCGGCACTTGTGGAATCCACAGGGCGCACAAAAACTTGTTGACGTCCTGCTGCATGATGTGGTGCCTGTGACGTATGGGCTTTTCTGGCTAGTCTTTGTGCCCAAGGCCACGCTGCGCTGGCGTGATTCGATTCAATGGCTCGCCTATCCGGTTTTGTACATGGCATATACGCTGGTCCACGGTGTGTTGTCCGGATGGTACCCGTACTACTTTATCGATGTCCGCGCGATTGGACTCCCGCACGCGCTGAGAAATGCGTCCGCCATGCTGGTATGTTTCATTTGCATGGCACTGATATTTGTTGCGGTCGGCCGGTGGGTGACCCGCCCCGCGCGCGAAACCGCTTGAAACCAATGGAGGTTCGACCCGGCTCCGTCGAACGATCCTTCGCTCCATCACCCAGTCGGCCGGATTTCGTTCAAGCCGAAAAGAAACTGAAAGAATATAAGTGAAAACGATGGCTTCTGCGAAACCCACCAACAAGCGCTATAAAAATCTGATCGGGGACCGATGGGCCCCGGCGCGAACGCGCCAGACATTTGAGAATCGCAATCCTGCCAACACAAGCGATCTTGTCGGCCTATTTCCAGCCTCTGGCGCAATGGATGTCGCCGATGCCGTGGCTGCCGCGAAAGCGGCGTTCCAGAGCTGGCGTTTGGTACCGGCGCCGAAACGCGCGGAGGTCCTTTTCCGTGCCGGGGAACTACTGACGGCGCGCAAGGAGCGGTACGCGCACGACATGACCCGGGAAATGGGCAAGGTGCTGGTGGAATCGCGCGGCGACGTGCAGGAAGCCATCGACACAGCTTTCTATATGGCGGGGGAAGGCCGCCGGCTTTTCGGCCAGACAACGCAGTCGGAGCTACCGAACAAGTTTGCCATGAGCACGCGCATGCCGGTAGGAGTTTGCGGCATGATTACGCCGTGGAACTTCCCCATGGCAATCCCGTCCTGGAAATTGCTGCCCGCCCTCGTCTGCGGCAATACCTGCGTCATCAAGCCTGCGGAAGATGCGCCGCTTTCGACGCTGCATCTGGTCGAGACGCTGCTCGATGCCGGTTTGCCGAAAGGCGTCGTCAACATCGTTTTTGGATTTGGGCCGGAAGCGGGCGCGCCGCTGACGGAACACCCCGACCTGGATGCAATCAGCTTTACCGGATCGAGCGAAACTGGCCGCAAGGTTGGTCAGAACGCTGCCGCAGGCTTAAAGCCCTGCTCGCTGGAGATGGGCGGCAAGAACGCGATGATCGTGATGGACGATGCCAACCTGGAGCTCGCCGTGGAGGGAGCGCTGTGGGGCGCCTTCGGCACGACGGGCCAGCGCTGCACCGCGACCAGCCGTATTCTGTTACATCGCGAGATTGCCGTGGCATTTACCCGGCAACTGGTGGAAAAAGCAAAAAAATTGCGCGTCGGGGACGGCCTAAAGAAAAATACTCAGCTGGGGCCGCAAATAAACAGCCAGCATATTGCAACCAGCGAGCGGTATGTGCAAATTGCGCTGGCGGAAGGAGCAAAGCTGCTGGCCGGCGGCAAGCGCCTGCACGGAAAAGCCTATACCGCGGGACATTTCTTCGCACCGACGATTTTTTCCGGCGTAACCCCTGCGATGCGGATTGCGCAGGAGGAGGTGTTCGGCCCCGTCGTCAGCCTGCTGGACTTCGACTCCTTCGAGGAGGCCATCGCCATCGCCAATGGTGTCTCCTATGGACTTTCCGCATCCATCTATACACGCGACGTGAATC
>JBDTBI010000303.1:0-4011 GCA_039924215.1 Acidobacteriaceae bacterium | reverse complement strand
AATCCGGTTCAAGGAGACGGTCACGGTCTTCATGGAATTCCGAGCGGTATAGTTAGGGTTGGAGAATCTAGGGTTGGAGAATCAGAGGATCGTTTCCGAGAAAACACCGTGACGAACATGCCTTCCTCTACGTCTTTGAGCGACGCGTCGGCGCGACCCCCGGCGAGCCCGGCCGCGACTTTGATATATGACGACTGGTATGCTGCGATGCGCAGCGATCGGTTGCATGCAGGTCAAACGGCTGTGGCGACTCTGCTGGGCATTCCGCTGTTGCTTGGTAGAACGCGGGAGGGCGAACTATTTGCGATGCGCGACAGTTGCCCGCATCGCGGCATTCCGCTTTCCTTTGGTTCGTTTGACAGCGCGCAGATCACCTGCAAATACCATGGCTGGAAGTTTGACGCGGTCAGCGGCCAGTGCAAAGAGATTCCTTCTTTGACGCCGGAAGACACGCTGGATTGCAGCCGCATCTATGCGACTGCCTTTCCGTGCGTGGAGCGGGATGGCACCGCATGGGTCTATGTGCCCGCGCCGGGGTCGGGTCGCGTGCGAGCTGAAGATCTATCGGCGCTGCCGCCGGTGCCGGAACTGCCGAAGTTCGCGCCGCGTTTTCGATCGGCGCATTTGGCGGCGGAACTACCTTGCAACGTCGATCATGGCATCATCGGCCTGATGGACCCGGCGCATGGGCCCTTTGTGCATCAGTCCTGGTGGTGGCGCAGCGGCAGCAGCATCCATGTAAAAAAGAAGGAATTCGAGCCGATTCCCCAGGGCTTCCGCATGATCGCGCATGCGCCTTCCGCCAACAGCGCGCCTTATAAATTGCTGGGTGTGTATGGTAAGCCGGTGATGACGACCATCGATTTTGTTCTACCCAACCGGCGCTATGAAACCATTCGTTGCGGAGACAAGTGGTTTTCCAGCCTGACCACAGTGACGCCGGTGACGGCGACTGCCAGCCGCATCGATGTGTACGCTGCGTGGAATATTTTCTACCACGTCCCCTTTGTGCCCGCGATTGCGAAGGCCTTTGGCCGAAGGTTTGTGGAGCAGGACCGGCTGACGATGGTGCAACAGGCGCAGGGTTTGCGCTTCAATCCGTCCTTAATGTTGATCGATGACGCCGACCGGCCGGCGAAGTGGTATTTCGCCCTGAAACAGGCCCGCCTGCAGATGGCCGCTAATGGAGGAGAATTTGAGCATCCCATGACCGGCCAGGTGACGCTGCACTGGCGCAGTTGAGGCGCGTGTTTCGGTCGAACACCGTCTTCAATTTTCGACCATCAATTGGTCGACTTCGATGCCCAGTTTCGTTCCTAGTTCGCGGAATTGTTGACTCCACTGCGGCCGGGCTTCGTCGACCGGTTCGCCCTCCTGCAAAATTTTGTACCAGCGATTCTGCGCCTCCCAGAAGTCGACTTCAAACGGCAATTCCAGCAGCACATCCAGAATCTTCGCGGTGGTTTCCAGCGTTTGCATTGTATGATGCTGCTGCAGCTCCGTGATCGCTTGCAGCATCCGCTGGTTTGCAAGGTAGGACAGAGAGACCGCGTCGAGCCGGATCGCATCATCGTGCGCCTGGGCCAGCAGTTGGCGGACTCGATCCGCATCGAACGGCTCGCCGGGCAATGCCTGACGCAGGTCGGCGTTCAGCGTGAACTCCGCGGCCAGCATCAGCGCCTGCGGTTTTGGCATTCCGGTCAGGCTGAGGTAGCGCAGCAGGGAAATGTGGTCTTCATAAATTGTGCGCAGCGTGGTTTCCATCTCGTCCAGGGTGGAATCGAGCAGGATTTTCAGAATGCGCCTCTGATCGTCGCGAAACAGGGAACTGAGGGAATAGCTGCTGGGGCCAAAGTCACGGCTAAACAGACTCATCGCCTTGGGAAGGTCGGCCTGAGTGATTGCCGCGCGAATGTCTGTTTCAAACCTCTTGAAGCTTCCATTCTCCGCATCTGTCTTCCGCACGGTCGCGGAGAGGTTCTGGTCGCCAAGGTGCAGCACGGCGAAATCCACGTCAATACACTCCAGCGTGACCTGCGAGCATATTCCCACCTGGCCGTAGGTGAAATGGCCTCGGCCGGAGGTAAGGATCTCACACGATTTGCACTCGATGTCATAACAGTATCGGGTGGACTTCTCCGGTTGAGGCACAAAGAGCGAAACGATGGCGTAGCGCGCCCCCACCTGTTCCAGATTGGTTCGTTGCGGTGTCACGCTTTTTCGATAGATATCCGCTCCGCTGGCGTTTCCGGGAACATTGCTTTTTGCTTCGGCAAGGCGCGCCAGAAACTCCGTTTCGAGCGCTATGCCCTCGTTTCCAAACAACTCGGCGGCCAACTGCAACACCCGCCCGGCATAACTGATGATCTGCACGGTCTCAATTCCGGCAAGATCATCGAAGAACCATCCGCAACTGGTGTACATCAGTTGGATGTGTCGCTCCAACTCCATCAACTTGAGGATTTTCGTACTCTGTTCCGCATCGGGAGGGTGCGCTACGTACTTGTCAAAGAATGCATGCTGGGAAACCGGGCTGCGGTTCAGCAGCACATGGATATAGCCGTCGCGCGCAGCCTCCGCGTCATTGAATAGCTGTGCGGCGGCTCCGGTCCACAGCGGCCGCACAGCGTCGCGCAACGAATCGAGCGCCGTCCGCAGTGGAGCGCGCCATTTCTGGTTCCAGCCGGGCTCGTCGATGTTGCCGCACCCGCAGTCGCTGCGCCACCGTTCGATTCCGTGGGCACAGCTCCAGGAGGTGTTTTCATAGATCTCGGCTTCATAGGCAGGCGGAAATTCGGCAAGGAACTGGCCGTAATTAGTCAGCTGCACATCGCTGTTTTCTTCGATCCACTGGAATGCGTACGCCAGCGCCATGTCTCCATGCCGATGATGATGCCCATAGGTCTCGCCATCCGTGGCGATGTGGACCAGTTGGCCGGGGCGGCCATTTTCCCGGTAGCCGTGGAGCAGGCGCGTGGCCATGTGCTCGCCGTTGTCCAGCAGCCCTTCAAATGCGACCGCGCGTGAGATTGGACCGTCGTAAAAAAATACGGCGATGCTGCGCCCTTCCATCGTTCGAACCAGGTAGGGCTGCGTTGGGTCGACATCTGACTGCGGCGTCTGGTGCCATATCGGAGCTTCAGGATCGCGTTCCGTCGAAATGGCGCGGACCCTGGCGCATTGGTGTGGAGCAAGGACGGTGAAGCGAATGCCATGCTGCGCCAGCAGATCCAGGCTCTCCAAATCCACGGCAGTTTCGGACAGCCACATGCCTTCCGGCGTGCGGCCAAACCGAGATTCGAAGTCGGCAATGCCCCAGCGGATTTGAGTAATGCGGTCGCTGCTGTTTGTCAGCGGAAGAATGATGTGGTTGTAGACCTGCGCCATTGCCGATCCATGACCGCCGAACCGCTCCTGACTGACGCGGTCCGCATCCAGCACCCTCTGGTAGGTTAGCGGCGCGCTCTTTTCCATCCAGGCCAGCAGTGTCGGCCCAAAATTGAAGCTCATGCGGGAGTAATTGTTGACAATCCGCACGATTTTGTTCTGGTGATTGAGAATGCGTGAGCTGCCGTTCGCGGCATAGCACTCGCGGTTGATGCGGGCATTCCAGTCGTGGTACGGTGCCGCTGAATCCTGCACCTCAATGGATTCCAGCCACGCATTTTCTCTGGGAGGCTGGTAGAAGTGGCCGTGGATACATAGAAATCGTTGGGGCACGGTCATGCCACGCTCCGCTTTGCTTTCGCTTCCGTGTCGAGCGCCAGATCGCAAGCGCGCCATAAATACCAGCTGGCGACCGAATGCCATGGATGCCAGCGCGCCGCCCGCCGCCGTATGGTGTCGGCGCTGGGAAGATCGGCCAGCGTGACCGGCATTCCAGGGCGAAGTTTGGCAAAAGTTAGCGCGAAACCCTTGCGGACGCCATAATCGGAGACGGGCAGGACATTGGGCCGCCCCATGCGGAAAATGAGCAGCATTTGTACCGTCCAGATGCCGATTCCGCGCACT
>JBDTBI010000302.1:0-4407 GCA_039924215.1 Acidobacteriaceae bacterium | reverse complement strand
CTTTGGTTACTGGCGGGATTCTAGCACCATTTTGGGATAGGCGAAAGAAAAACGAACATTTCGGCCTTGTGCAGCAGTATATTTCTGCCAAAGCAGAAACCGGGGCTCACCTCTGTAATGGATCAATCGGGATATTCACGTCCGTGATGCGAAAGTTTCTCGCCAGCACGGGATGCCGTTTCGCGATGGCCTGATACATCTCCCAGGCCACGCGGCGGTAGGAAATATGGCCTTGTGGGGCGCTGCGTAACTCCGCGATATAGAGCGCCTCGGCGAAATCCATCTTGAACAGCGACCGGCAGCGCGTACCCAGCGGCAGCACGTATTGCGCCGTCTCTGCCGGTTCCGGAATACTGGCCTGCGCCAAATGCTGAAAGGTTGCGTGGGCTTCGCGGACGGCCTGCTCATACGGCTGGCGCAGGGCGGAGTCAGCCAGCAACTCCGGCACCTCATAGCCATGCACGCTGGTAAAGCGCTGCAGCGTCTGCACGCAGCGGCGGTGGCGATGCATGTCGCGAAAGCCGCCAATGTCCATGAGGATGTCAAAGCGAAATTGATAGCCGGAAGAAAATGCCCGCGACAGTTCATCATGCCGTCCGCGATGGCGTATGCCCAGCAGTAGCAGTTCATCCCGGCGCGCCTGGTCGAGCGCAGCAACCTGCTCGCGAATCTGCCGGTAGGAATAATGGCACGCCCCGTACAGCAGCGTCGTGACAATTTCCATCTCCACTGATTCCGTGCGCCCGCCCACAGAGTCGTCGATCAGGTCCACCAGTGGCGCGGCCTGTATCGGCGCCTGCCGCATCAGTTCTTGCGCCGCCTGTTCCAGATCCGCACGGGTCTTCTGGATGTACTCCACTGGCGCGGCATATTTCACCAGCGTGGGAGCAACCGGCACTTCACGCAATAGCAACTCCGCAGCACGCTCTCCCAGCGCCGGATCGACAGCGGCAATGTCCCGCTGCAACGCTTCCAGAACGGAGCGCTGCACATTCCATGCAGGGGTGGCCGCAGCCTCCCGCAATTTTTCTCCCAAGTTGCGAAGCTCAGCATGGGGCTGCGACAGCAGGCGCGAAACCTGCGTTTCCAGCGTCCGAGCATTCACAATCTCGCCCAGGGAGGTGTTGGCAGCCAGCGGCAAAAGATACCGCGCTCCGTCGAAGGCGCGCGCGCGCAGGGTTCGGTCATACGCTTCCTGCTTCATTTCCGTGGGTTTCGCAACCTGGGCACGCAGTAACTCGACCGCACCACGGGAAATTTCTTCATACGCGGCGAATAACTTCTCCACAGCTTCCGCATAGAGCTGGCGGGCCTTGCTATCAGAACCGAATTCCGGCAGATACCAGCCGCTCTTCTTAAAGTCCTGATACCGGGTGGACCGCTCCTGGCCGTCCCAGCGCTGCTCATCCACCAGCACAATCGCCGCCAACATCGACAGCCGTTCCACGGCAAAGGCAATGTGGGCCAGGTCGGCTATCGAACGGTGCCCATACTGAAAATAGAATGTGTTCAGAAACTGCTCGGCCCGCTGCGCGTTCAGCTCCCGCAAAGACTGCTTCATCGAAAGCGAGGAACGGGAATACTTCGCCATCGCATAGGCCAGCACTTCCGGGTCTGCGCCGTGAATGGCATAGATTTCGGTCACGTTGGCATCTGAATCAAGGGGAGCAGGAGTTGGGGCTTCAGCAGGCATAGGCTTTCTTGGTTTGCTATTTTCGCAGAAATGTTGACTTTCAGAGTAACTCAGGCCGAACAAGCGTGTCATAAGAGATGGATGCCGCACTTTTCAATGGGGGCCTGAGCTTTTCGCCCCTTGCGGACCGGGAAAGCGGTACGATGCGGAGTGGCGCACCATGGCTGGCACTTGGACGCCGATCACCGCATCCGTAGCATAGTGAAAGAGGGTATGGGCGAAGTCCTGACATTTGCCGCGGACCGAGAATGGGCGTTGCCGAAACGGCCCTGGGTCATGACGCAACGGTGGCATAGCCTGCTGTTCGCGCACTGGCCGGTGCCTGCGGAACAAATTGCCGCGCTGCTGCCGCCGGGGCTCATCGTCGACGGCTTTGCAGGAACCGGCTGGATCGGCATTGTGCCTTTCACTGTGGACCGCATCCGGTTCCGCGGCCTGGGCAGCGTTCCAGGAGCGCATCGCTTCGCCGAACTGAACCTCCGCACCTATGTGCGAGACCAGCACACAGGCACGCCGGGGATCTATTTTTTCTCCCTCGATGCTGCAAACCCAGCGGCCGTCATGGTGGCCCGGCTCTGGTTTCACCTTCCCTACTATTGGGCAAAGATGCGCGTGCAGGAGCGGCCCGGGGGCTGGATCCATTATGAAAGCACACGCCTGCTGGCCGGCCATCCCATGCATTTTCGCGCTACCTATCGCGGGGTGGGTCCGCAAAGCGCCGGGCGCAGCGCTCGCGACACAATCGAGTATTTCCTGACCGAGCGCTATTGCCTCTTCACCCACAATCGGAATGGCCAATTGCTGCAGGGCAACATCCACCACGCCCCCTGGCCTCTGGAAGCCGCCGAAGCGGAAATTGAGGTCAATGATCTGCCCCAGGCGCACGGCATCCGCCTGCCGGACATTCCGCCGGTGCTGCACTTTGCCCGCGAGCAGCGAGTCTACATCTGGCAACTGGAGCCGATGCTGGCCATGGCGTAGGGAGGGTTGCTTCGATTGCACGCTGTCTCATGAAAATCGTACGGAAACGTACGGCGCCCCGATAATTTCTCGCCCTCTATAATTTTCGTAGTACCCAAAAATATTGAATTCAGGGAGCGCATCGCATGATTTCTTTGGACGGTCGAATTGCCGTGGTCACTGGCGCATCGCAGGGCATTGGCCGCGCCTGTGCGCTGGCGCTTGCCAAGGCAGGCGCAAACGTCGCGCTTGCCGCTCGCAACACAACCAAACTGGCGGAAGTGGCAGCGGAGATCGAGGCGGCCGGCGGCCATGCGACACCCTTTGAACTGGACCTTGCCAGCGAAGAATCGATCAAGGCATGCGCCAAAGCGATCCTTTCCCACTTCGGCAAGGTAGAAATCCTGGTCAACAACGGCGGCATCACGCGCGACAACCTTGCGCTGCGCATGAAACGCGCCGATTGGGACGCGGTGTTGAACATCAACCTGACCGGAGCATTTTTGCTGACACAGGCCCTCTCTCTCAACATGTTGAAAGCGCGCTGGGGCCGCATCATCAACATCACCAGCGTCGTGGGAGAAGCCGGGCAGGCGGGACAGGCAAATTATGCCGCCAGCAAAGCCGGCCTGATCGGGCTAACAAAATCCTTGGCGCGCGAACTGGCCTCACGCAATATCACGGTCAATGCAGTTGCTCCAGGCTTTATTGCCTCACCCATGACAGATGTATTGAATGACCAGCAACGCAGCGCCATGCTGACCCAAATCCCACTCGACCGCCCTGGAACGCCGGAAGATGTCGCCCACGCGGTCGTCTTTCTCGCCTCAGACGGCGCCAGCTACATTACCGGGCATGTTCTCGATGTGAACGGCGGCATGCGTATGGGTTGAGAGGCCGCGCCTTTCCTTTCTGAGCCTGACCTGTGACAACTTAGAAATTTCAATCGACACTGAGCGTCCTTTCGCGGCGTATCGTGGTTGTGTGGAGAGCCTCCGACCAACCGGCCCTCTTTCTATGCAGTCCATCACTCCTCCCCGGCAAGGATGTGTCAGGATGAAGACCACCCGCTCGCTCCTGTTTTTCTCACTGCTCTTGTTTGCGCTTTGCAGTCTACGCTCCGCAGTCGCCCAGTCGCAATCCACAACTGGTGTGGCTCCGCAAAATGTGAGCTTCTCGAGTGCTGGAGAAACCGTCCATGGCGTTCTCTATCGACCCGCTGGCGCGGGCCCATTTCCCGCCATCGTGGTCATCCATGAGTGGTGGGGCTTGAACGACTGGGTAAAGCAGCAGGCAAGCATGTTCGCCGAACATGGCTACGTCACGCTGGCCGTCGACCTCTATCGCGGCCAGGTCGCGACCGATGGTGAAACAGCGCACGAGCTGATGCGTGCGTTACCGCAGGACCGTGGCGTCCGCTATCTGACCTCCGCCGTCGCCTACTTGAAAACGCTTCCCTATGTGAACCCCAATCGCCTGGGCGCAGTTGGCTGGTGCATGGGAGGAAGTTTCGCGATGCAGCTCGCCATCGCGGAACCGTCGCTCCGCGCCGTGGCGATCAACTACGGGGCGCTGGAAACCGATCCGGCACAACTGAAGAAAATCCATGCCGCCATTCTGGGCAATTTTGGAGCGCTCGACCGCGGCATCACGCCCCAGGATGTTCAGGATTTTGCGGCCGCGATGCAGAAAATCGGCCATCCCGTCGATGTAAAGGACTACCCCGACGCCGGCCATGCCTTTCAAAATCCAAA
>JBDTBI010000301.1:0-8317 GCA_039924215.1 Acidobacteriaceae bacterium | reverse complement strand
GGACCAGCGGAATGAAGGTTCTCGTGAACGGTGGCCTGAATCTATCAGAGTTGGATGGCTGGTGGGCGGAAGCTTATTTGCCGGAAGTTGGTTGGACGATCGGAGATGGCGAGGAGCATGGCGAAGATCCAGCGTGGGACGCTGCCGATGCCGAGGAGTTGTATTCATTGCTGGAACGCGAGGTGATTACGCAGTTTTATGAACGGGATGAAGCGGGCTTACCGTCGAAGTGGCTGGGACGGGTTCGCGAGAGTATGGCGCGGCTCACACCGAAGTTTGCCGCCAGCCGCACGATCCGGGAATACACGGAGGGCTACTACGTTCCCGCCGCTTCCCGCTACCGCGAGCGTGCATCCGAAGAGAGTGCGGTTGGAGCAAGTCTGACGCAGTGGCGGCAGAACATCACCCGCCACTGGAATACCGTGCATTTTGGCGCGGTTGAGCCCCAGATGCAAGATGGCCGCCATTTCTTTCGGGTACAAGTATTTTTAGGAGAACTCATGCCGGAGGAGTTGCGAGTTGAGTTTTATGCGGATCCGATTCATGGAGGCGTACCGGCTCTTGAAGTCATGACTGTATCGAAGGCCAGTGAGAATTCAACGGGCGCGCAAACGTATTCCGCCGAGATACCCGCAACGCGTCCCGCAAGCGACTACACGGCACGCATCCACCCCTATCAGGCGAATGCCGCTTTACCGCTTGAGGCTTCTGAAATTCTGTGGCAACGCTAATGGGCAAATCAGATCAGGCACCTGTCGAACTTCACGAATTGCACGCTCAAGAAGAGCAAGTCGGCTATTCCTACCCCTTGGGGCCAACAGTCACTCCCGACGGAACCAACTTCAGCGTCTTTTCCACAAACGCAACCGGGATGGAAATTGTTTTCTTCGAGGATGCGGATGCGCTGCAACCAACCCGCGTTGTCCGACTCGACCCAACCCTCCACCGCACGTTCCACTACTGGCATATTTTTCTGCCGGGAATCAAATCCGGCCAGTTGTACGGCTACCGCGCCGATGGTCCGAACAATCCGGCGGCTGGACACCGTTTTGACCGGCACAAGGTCCTTCTCGATCCATATGGAAAGAGCGTTTTTGTCGGCCCGCACTACAGTCGGGCTGCTGCCAGCGTGCCGGGAGACAATGCAGCGACCTCCATGAAAAGTGTCGTCGCCGATCTGAGCGTCTTCGATTGGGAAGGCGACATGCCGTTGAATCGTCCATTTCACAAAACAGTCATCTACGAAATGCATGTGGCGGGATTCACGCGGCACCCTAACTCCGGCGTTGCCGCCGCCAGGCGGGGAACCTATCTCGGAGTCATCGAAAAAATTCCCTATCTTCTAAAGCTGGGTATCACGGCGGTCGAACTGTTGCCCGTCTTTCAGTTCGATGCACAGGACGCTCCCCCGGGACTGACAAATTACTGGGGCTATAGTCCCATATCCTTTTTCGCTCCTCACCTTGCCTACAGTGCGTCCAAGGATCCTCTGGGCTGCCTGGATGAGTTCCGAATGATGGTGAAGGCGCTGCACCGCGCCGGTATTGGGGTGATTCTCGACGTCGTATACAACCACACCGCCGAGGTGGACGAACATGGCCCGACGCTCTGCTTTCGCGGATTGGAAAACAGGTTCTATTACATTTTGAATCAGCACAAGGCCACCTACGCGAACTACTCTGGGACCGGCAACACCGTCAACGCAAATCATTCCGTGGTGAAGCGCCTCATCCTCGACAGCTTGCGATATTGGGTTTCAGAGATGCATGTCGATGGCTTTCGCTTTGATCTTGCGTCGGTCTTTTCACGAGACGAGTTGGGCACGCCAATGATGAACCCTCCCATCCTGTGGGAGATCGATTCGGATCCTGTACTGGCAGGCACCAAGTTGATTGCCGAGCCGTGGGACACGGGCGGCTTGTACCAGGCCGGCAGTTTCGGCGGTGACAGGTGGAAAGAATGGAATGGGCCATTCCGCGACGATGTGCGCAGGTTCATCAAGGCAGACCGGAGCACTGTCTCGACACTAAAAGACCGCATTTCCGGGAGTTTCGACTTGTACGCGACGAGGAGTGGGCCTGTTGGCCAGAACGTGAACTTCGTCACCTGTCATGACGGCTTTACCCTCAACGATCTTGTCTCCTATAACGAAAAGCACAACGAGGCAAACCGCGAGCTGAACGCAGACGGCACCAACGAAAATTTCAGTTGGAACTGTGGCGTTGAAGGCCCAACGACGAGCGTGGACATCGAACGTCTACGTCTGTGCCAAATAAAGAATCTTTTCGTTCTCACCCTTCTCTCGGTGGGGACGCCGATGTTGCTGATGGGGGATGAAGTCCGACGCACGCAATGCGGCAATAACAACGCCTATTGCCAGGACAATGAAATTAGCTGGTTCGACTGGGACCTGTGTGCCACCCACGCCGGCTTGACACGGTTCGTGCAACATCTGATTCGTGCTCGTCTCGACTTCGATCGGAGCGCTGGAAATGACCCGATTTCTCTCGAAGAGTATCTTGGCCGTGCCAGCATCGAATGGCATGGCGTGGAACTTGGCAAGCCCGATTGGGGAAGCGATTCCCATAGTCTTGCCGCCACTCTGCATAGCTTTGCCAGCAGCCGGGTACGCTATGTTGCAATCAATGCTTACTGGAAGTCGCTCGAGTTTGAACTTCCTCCAGTGCCCCCCGGTTCCAATGCAGCCGGCTGGATTCGTCTTATCGACACTTCGCTGCCGTCCCCCGACGATATCGCGGGAGACATGATCGGTTTGCCCGTGGCTGATCGCAAGTACCTCGTCAACCCAAGATCCGTCATCATGTTGTATTACGACTATGCGGCAATAGATCAGGCTGCGGAGTAACGTCGCTCGCCATAGCAACGACAGGACATGGAGCGTATGCGCGAGACGATCAATCAGCGTATCCGGCAAAAAAGCTCGGTCATGTTTTTGAAAATGAAATCTCCGGAGCAAACAAATCGAGGTCGGCATTCGCCTGGATACGGAAGGATATAAAGTTGGTGGACGCGGGTGGAATCGAACCACCAACCTGTCGATTAAGAGTCGAATGCTCTGCCAGTTGAGCTACGCGTCCGGGAGGGATAAGTCTCGGGTGAGAGAAGGTCAATGACGCAATCACACCGTCATCAACGCAAGAATATCACAAGGAACTGCGCGCATACGCTGCGTGTCGCTCGCTAAAAAGAAAACGCCAGGCCGCCGGTAATCAGACGAGGCGCCTGCGCAAAATAAAGAGTCTGGCCCGCGACCACATAAATGGGTCGATAGCCCTGGGCCAGAAGATTCTGCATGACAAATTCCAACTCAAGCCTGTCGGGCGATGAGTTTGCGGAGCCCAACGGCTGACGAAGCGTCACGCTTAAAAACGGTGCGTTCATCCCCGCACTGAACGGGTCCACTGCGGTGATGGTTGCTTCGGGTTGCCAGCGGTACCCCGCATTCCATCTGGTTCCTGCTCCCGAAACACGCCCACGCACGCTAAACAGTACGGACTCAGTACGCGTCGTAGCGACGTCCGTCAACGCGTCGGTGAAAGACGGCTGGCTTGAGAAGTTCGTTCCAGGCAGCGTGATCGCGGGCCCCTCAGCATATTCCACCGTTGTCCAGAAGTTTCCCTTTACCTGCCGGGTCGCGAAGACACGAAACCCTCCTCCGGAAAAATTCGGGCCTACAGAGCGAAACGCACCGGTAACCGGATCCAGCAAGACATTTCCCGAAGAAAATTCTGCTGCGCTGGCGTCGCCGTAACCATTCAAAACCGGATCGACAAAATGATCATAGAAGTACGCCGCTTCCAGCTGTACTCCCGCCAATTTCCGCTGGACGGAGAATTCCTGATGGAGAGAATGTGTCAATCGAAGTTTTCCGCCGTCCATCGCCACCGCCGGCACGGCATTGGAAGATGCCAGGTCCGACAGGCCCTGCAAATCGTTGCTGGTAGCCATGCTGTATGCGACTTCATTTCCAGCTTCCTGCACGTGGACCGCCATGAATGGAAGCACAGCCGTCACATTTCGTCCCGCCTGTACAGCTTCCGATCCGGCGCCGAATTGTGCCACGACTGCATCGCTCAGGGCGAGTTGCTCGCCTCCGCGAGCCTGGAACACCTGCAAACGGCCAAGACCTGTGCCGAAATCGACCGGCAGTGTGCGGAAGGAAGCCACAGCGCGTGCCGTATCGCCCGGCATCGGATTTCTCTCCATGCCGGCCGCAACAAAACCCGCACCGCCTGTGGAAGACTGCACGTGCAGGATGGCATCGTTGGAATCGCCTTCTCGGACTTGCAGAAATGCTTCCTGGCGAAACCCTCCTTCGCCGAATTTTGGAGAACCCGCAGTGAGCGCGGCATGGCCCTGTACCGGGCGGTCCGCGGTACTGCGATCTGGAATATCTGTGTCCCCACGCGCAGGGTCCATGGTGCTTGCGCGGTCGATCCAGCGCAAAATCGGACGATTGATCCCGGAGCGAAGCGTCCACTTCCACTCATCCGTAGGCTCACCCGCGCTGCGAGGAACGGCTGGAAACCATTGTGACAAATTGAAGACGGACACTAGATTCATGTCGACGATGACGTGCGCAGCACTGCCAACCTGTATATTTTTTCGGTGAGCCGGCATCGAAGACGCCTGTAGTACGCGAATGCTGTAGTGTCCGGGGGTAAGGTCGGAAAATTTATAACGTCCGCGAATATCGGTAAAGGCCGTCAGCAGCGGGAACGGTTCAGAACGAAACAACTCTACCGCCGCGCCCATCAAAGGCGTGTGGTTTCCATCCTGCACAACACCGCTAACGCTAGCCGGACCCGCAGCCCACGCGGGAAGAGCTAACGACAACAGAGCAGTCAGTACGAATTTAGCTGTAGATCGAATCACCGATCGTTGAACTACCTACTCGAGGTTGCCCTATCTGCGGCGGAAGATCGTTGGAATTCGAAACTTCCACGCACAAAATTCCATCACGCCCGCGTTCATTAGACGCGGGCCAAATCATTGCGTGACCTCAAAAGGAGCGGATTGCGCTAACTGTTGTTTTGATACTCCATCATTTACGCTGATGGTAATTTCGTACTTTCCCGGTTGCAAACTGGCAAGGGGCATTGATTTTGCCAGCGTGACCTGATCGGAGTTTGGGTTTAACTTGGACGCCGTCTCCGTCGTTTCATACATGGTCTTATGTGTGCCGAGATTGGTCACGGTGTAATGGACCGTGGCGTCATTCTGCTTCGTTTTCGGATTGATCTTCAGGTTATATACCTGCATCCAGAAATCGAGACTCTGGTCCCGATGGAAGCTGACCGGCTTGCCCGCTGCCGTGCTCACCAGGGGGCGGATATAGGTGTTCGCGATGACGAACTGTCCTGTTCCGATATCTTTTGAAGGAACCTCCTGCATTTTGTCAGCAAGAATCAAGGAGGAGGATGCAAGTTTATCATCGTCATATTCCGGAACAACGAAGGATCGCGCGTACGTACCCATGTGTTCTGGATTATTCACATCCTTGATGACAATATCCAGCCGGTAGCGTCCGGGGCGCAGAGGCAGCGCCTTCCAATAGACAGCCCTGCCGTTGAGGCTTTTCGTCAGCAGCTCCGACGGCTGATCGACTTCCACCGTGTCCTCAAAAGTCTGCGCAATCCGTCCGGTAATCGTCGACACACGACCAAGAATGTTCACCACGCCGCGCGAAACTCCGTCTTTGGTGTTGTAGGTGATGTCCCGGTTGCGGATCTGAAGAGTAATCGGCACCAACACCGTGTCGTCCGTGATCTTTACAAAATCCGTTCTCACATCAAACGGAAAAAATGGTCCGGTGAGCACCTTGTGGCTGGTAATGAATTCATCCAGATCCTTGAACTTGATCGTGGGAGCGGCTTCCAGTTTGGAGTACTGCTCCAATCTGCTGAATTCATCGTTTTGGCCACTCGTCATTTTTGGGCCATTTTTCCCGCCGCTCTGGTTATTATTCATTTCATTCGGAACCATGTTGCCGCCGCCCGGAACATGTGCCAATGCATTTTTTTCGTCTGGATTCATCGTCATGTGGTAGTCACCGCACATGCACGTATCGACAAATTCAATATCGATGTTTTCGCCGACTCCGTCCAGATGACGGTAGTTCCATACCTCAAATGGGAAGGTCGTCATCATCTTGCCGGCTTGGCCTTGGGTTTGGGTTTGGCCGCCGGCGGGATGCGACTCGACGCTGTTGGGAGGACCCCATGCGATGTACATGTGCCCACGATCGGTCTCCCATCCCGGTTCACCGGCACCGTAATGCTCGTTGGCGTATGCAATGCGGCGGTAAATCTCTTCTCGGTAGCTGTTGTCCGGCGACTCTGGGTCAGGGTTGCGCCGCCGCCAGAATTGTTCGATAAAAGCGTCCCGTTCCTCATCGTTCGACAGGCTAAGAAATGCCTTCCGCTCCTGGTCCGTAATAATCCAGCGGACATCCTGGCCCAACCACTTCTTATAGGGACCCTTCAGTTCCTGACGCAGCTCTTTCTGCTGTTTGCGAATCTCTTTATCGCTCAGCTTCCTCTTCAAAGGGTTGGCCTGACCGGAGTTGTCAGTGGTGCTTAGGGATGTGTCCTGGGGCTGGGCGGCCTGTGCACGTGCTTGGGTGGCCGGATATCCCCAAAATGCAAGTAGCAGTGCAATGGCGATGGTAAAACGTATCCGGGACATGAAAGGAACCTCAATTTCTGTATTTTGATTGTATGGTGTTCGTAATGATACTTTCAAGCGCGGGCCTGACTTGTCTTGACGGTGTTTCGTGCCAGGTTGTCGGGCCCGGGCGCAGGTTTCCCTTGAACGAATCGATACGGCCAGAAATTTCGGTCACGCAGGGGGCGTAAGAGAACTTTACAAAGCGCTGGATCGTACATAATAAAGGGCATGTGTGCGGATTTTGGAAGTAGCTTATTTCGAGGATCAACCTCGACGGAAGAGACTGCAGAATGAAGATCAGCAAGAAGACCGTTGCCATTGTAATTGTGATACTCGTCGGCTGTGCTGCATTGGTTGCGCTCACCGTGTATCGCAGTGACGCCGATGCCCAAAAGGTAACCACTACAAAAGTGACACGAGAGAACCTTTCCAGCATCGTTAGCGGAACGGGCGAAATCAAACCCAAAAACTATGTCAATATCGGGGCAACCGCTTTCGGGCCGATTACCCATCTGTATGTGAAGGAAGGCGACCACGTCAAAAAGGGCGAAGTCCTCGCTGTGATTCAGAATGTGCCGCAGCAATCGACCGTTGGAGCTCAAAAGGCAACGATTAGCGGAGCACAGAGGGACATCGCGGCTGATATTGCGGCCCAGCAGGTGGCCAGCGCGAACGTGGGACACGCCAAAGCAGATTTGCAACAGAAGCATCTCGATTACCAGCGTGCGCAGGAACTCTATAAGGACGCCTTGATTGCCAAGCAGGATTTCGATGCCAAGAAGGCCGCCTATGATATCGCCGTAGCAACTCTGGCACAGGACCAGGCAGCGCTGGTCCAGGCCAATGCCCAGACTGCTTCGGCCCGCGCCAAACTGACCAGTGCGCAACAAACGCTTGTGGGCGCTATCGACGCGTACAACAAGTCCTTCAGCATTGCACCGTTTGATGGCATCGTTACAAACCTGCCGGTGCGAGAGGGCGAAACCGCGGTGGTCGGCATTCAGAACGCCGAGGGCAGCACGCTGATGACGCTCGGAGATATGTCCACTGTCACGGCGGAAGTGAAGGTTGATGAAACCGACATTCCCGGTGTGGTTGTGGGGCAGAGTGCAAATGTCACGGTGGACGCGTTGCCTGGCAGGGTCTTCAAAGGTCACGTCACGGAGGTGGGCGATCAGGCGCTGCTTCGTTCAACCGGCGTTTCCACCAGCCAGAGCACGACAGGAACGGAGGAGGCCAAAGATTTCAAGGTCGTCGTTACCCTCGACAATCCTTCTCCGGAACTCCGTCCCGGCCTGTCGGCGACCGCCAAGATCACCACTGCGCACAAAAATGATGTAATCGCTATTCCCCTGCAGTCCCTGGTCATGGAAGTTCCCGATAGCGGCAAGAAGGGCGCTCACAAAATGAACGCTAGTTTCTCTGCCGGCCCGAAACCCCAGCCGGTCCAGGGCGTTTTCGTTCTGCGCAAAGAGGGGCGCAAACTGCGCGCCATCTTTGTGCCCGTCCAGACGGGTATCACAGGCGCTTCCGATATTGAAGTGACGAACGGAGTGAAACCGGGGGATGAAATCATCGTTGGGCCATATCGTGTATTACGGATTCTGAAAAACGATGCGGTGGTAAA
>JBDTBI010000300.1:0-2721 GCA_039924215.1 Acidobacteriaceae bacterium | reverse complement strand
ACCATCGCCAGCTGCCTTGTGATGTTTGTAGCTCTGCCGTTCGGGGAAGCAGCCACAACCCGACCGCAGCCAGCACCGCACGGTCAACAGGCGGGTTCCGTGCAGGCTCAACCCGGAAACTCCGATGGCACAAACAAGCCTGTAGTGGACGCGACCCAGTCTCAAGCATCTCCTGACGGTCAAGACTCAGCGCCTCCGCAGTCTGTCGATCCCAGTAAAAATTCAGGAGTTTCCCAGGGCGCTCCCGAGCAACCGCAGAACTCAAACCCAGTGGGCACAGCTGCAGCGCCCTATGAAAAAACGACGGGGAATGCGGCGTCCAGGCCAGCGGGAGCGGTGATTGCTCCAGCAAAACAGCGGCGAACGCGTTCCATCCTGATCAGGGTCGGCATACTTCTGGGAGCCGCCGTTGCCATTGGAACAGTAGTGGGACTATCCAGTGCAAGCCCCAGCAGGCCACGTTGATAAAGGCCGCCGTATTGGCAAATAGCATGGAAACACATTGAAAGATACGTAGGAGCCTATTGATGCGTACAAACCAGGAAAACCGGCGCTGCAAACTTGTAAGCTTCTCTGGCATCGACGGCGCAGGGAAAGGCACACAGATCGACGCGCTTTGCGCCCGGCTGAAAGAGGCCGGCCTGCGGGTCCGGGTGATTCCCTTTTGGGACGAGGTGGCGAGATTGACCCGTATGCGGGAGGTGACCGGCCACACTTTGTTTAAAGGGGAGAAAGGCGTTGGAACGCCCGATGCGCCGATCAACCGGCGAGACAAGAATGTGCAGTCCTGGCCGATGAGCAAAGTGAGGCTGGGCCTCTACCTGATCGATGCCCTCTCGCTCCGGGCGGTCGTGAAGAAAGCGATGCGTTCCGGAGCGGATGTCGTGATTTGCGATCGATATGCTTATGACGAACTCGCGAACCTGTCGCTGAACGCTGCAAGCACTCGCGCATATGCCCGGATGATCCTGAGGATCGCTCCCAAACCGGATATCAGTTACCTGCTGGATGCGGACCCGGTCAAGGCCCGTGCGCGAAAGCCTGAGTACCCTCTCGATTTTCTCCACATCAACCGCGCCTCGTATCTGGCTCTCTGCAATCTCGCGGGAATGACACTCATTCCTCCGATGCCAATCCAGGACGCCGAGCGGGAGGTTTTGAAGCACGCGATGAAAGCGATTTCATTCGAGGTTCACCCCCATACGGAAGTGTCCACTTAGGCTCGGCAGGCCGTTCAATCGCGGGACTTACCCTTTTGTGTCACCAACGATAAATGGTCAGATTGTCCAGGTACACAGTGATTGTCCCGCGCTTGCCACGTCCATCAATCTGGAAGTTGGTCGATAAATTCGGGCGCCATCCAAGTGCGCGCGCTCCCAATACAGTCGCGTTCAGGGGCGATTCAACGCCATCGAGATATACAGATTTATAAGTGATCCTGCCGGAGTCGTCGCGGGAATAGCTCATCTGAACGTGATGCCACTCGTTCGTGCTCCACTTCCGCACATCGCACGCCGCTTTCGTGTGTACCCAATCGCCGGCGGGCTTTGAAGGAGTTCCTTTGTTCTCCGAGTAGTCCCATGTCCCGTGGTAGCCGTCGCACTGGATTCCTAAGATCACAGTTTCGCGATTCGACATTGTCTGATTTACGTCCAGTTCCAGATTGGCGATCTGGCTGGCGGAGCTGGTGAGATACACCCACGCGTCGTATAGAAAGCTGTGGGCCGCCGGATCGCTTCCGAAAAAGACCGCGTACCGTTCGTCGCCGGAGTCCGTATAGGTGGTCGTAAATTCGCGCGCGGTGCCGCTGCGGGACGGCGAGTCCACCATGCGCATTTTTCCGCTTGATCCGCCGTCACTGGTCCTGTCGTGGGCCGCAATCCAATTCGGCAGCCGCTCCAGATGGCTGGAAGGGATTGCATCCGCGGGAACAAGGGAATTCTCCGCCGCGGCATTGCCCGCGACACTTGAGACCGTGATGGCGACTTCCGCCACGCATACAGCCCCGTTATAGCCCCATGCCTTGACATGCACCTTGTGCATGCCAGTGGAAGACGTAAGCCTGAGGTCGAGGGACGCACCTTTCACGATGGTCGTGTCGTGGCTGTCATCGAGCGAATAGCCGATGGAACGAGTGGGCTGAGATGAGCAGGATGCAGCATCGGCGGACAGGGAAAACGGTGAGCTGACTGTCTCACCGTTCGATGGCCTGCCGATGGTCACATCTGCAAATGCAGAGGCGGTGAACACAAGGAAGGTCAGAACCACATACAAATGAATTTTCATAAAATTGTGTTGGATATAGGAGGCATTGGCCGATGCCGCATGGACGAATCGAATTCCTGGACATTCACTAGATATCAACTCGACGCCCGCGTTACGGCACGTCTTCAGCCTAATACAGAAAATGTCCACCTGGAATTGGTGGACATTTTCTGCAATCCGATAAATTCGCCGGACCGTTACATTGCGGTATTTAACGGTAAGGCTTGCCTTTTCGTCTCACCAGCGAGAGATCTTCAGGCTGTCCAGGTACACAGTGGTCGACCCGGAGCCAAGCCCGTCGATCTGGAAGTTGGTCGACATGGTGGAACTCCATCCAAGCGCGCGGGCCCCAAACACAGTCTTATTTATGGTCGATCTTACGCCGTCGAACCACACATATTTATAGGTTATATGGCCGTTGCTGGTCCGGGAATAGCTCATCTGAACGTGATGCCA
>JBDTBI010000299.1:0-10476 GCA_039924215.1 Acidobacteriaceae bacterium | reverse complement strand
CCAATCTGTGATTTCACAACGTATCGTTGTCGAACGCCTTTTGCCGATTATGGAGATAGGGAAGTCTGACATTGCCGTTGTTACCGAGATGGAACGGGAAGAGCGCGAGGAGATGGCGAGGGTTGCGCAAAGCTCCGGTGTAAGTCTTAAAGCGGAGGACACTCGGGAGGCCGATGAAGAAGCCAGCAAGTTTGGCACCGCGCAGGTGGATTACATCTACGAACAGTCACCGAGTGAATTGCTGGGATCGCTTCTGCCACGCTATATTTCGACCCAACTCTACCACGCAATGCTGGAGTCGGTGGCCGCCGAACACGCTGCCCGGATGACAGCTATGGATGCAGCCACCAACAATGCTTCCGACATGATCGACGCCTATACGCTGACGATGAACCGGCTGCGACAGGCGGCAATCACCAAAGAGATTATTGAAATTGTCAGTGGTGCAGCTGCTTTATAGGCAGATTGACACAAGAAATCTACAAGTTTTCGTAAAGGATTTGGATAAGGGATCATGGCAGAGAATATTGGACGGATTGTGAAGGTGGCGGGACCCGCGGTCGATGTGCAGTTTGAAGAAGCGACCATGCCGCCGATTTATCAGGCCTTGCGTGTTACCAGCGAAGGTTTCGACATACCCACCCCTATGGATGTCATTGTGGAGGTCCAGCAGCATTTGGGCGAAGGTCGCGTCCGCTGCATCGCAATGGAAGCGACCGAAGGCATGGTGCGTGGAATGAAGGCACTCGACCTGGGTGGCCCCATTACTGTTCCAGTGGGTCGGGCCACGCTCGGCCGCGTGTTAAACGTGATCGGAGAGCCGGTCGATGAGCTGGGTCCGGTCAATGCAAAAGAACGGCGTCCCATTCACCGGCAGGCCCCCGCATTCGACGAACAATCGACGCGGGAGGAAATGTTTGAGACCGGCATCAAGGTCATCGACCTAATTCAGCCATTTCTGAAGGGCGGCAAGACCGGCCTGTTCGGCGGTGCTGGCGTCGGCAAAACAGTCGTCATTCAGGAACTGATCAATAACGTTGCCTCGCAGCATGGCGGCTTTTCCGTATTCGCCGGCGTTGGTGAGCGCACCCGCGAAGGCAACGATCTGTGGCTGGAATTTCAAGAGGCTGGGGTTATTGATCTGAAGCAACTGGATAAGTCGAAAGCCGCGTTGATCTATGGCCAGATGACTGAGCCGCCTGGAGCGCGGTTGCGCGTGGCGCTGACGGCGCTCACCGTCGCCGAATATTTCCGTGATGAAGAAGGCTCGGACACGCTACTGTTCATCGACAATGTTTTCCGTTTTACGCAGGCCGGATCGGAAGTTTCGACGCTGCTGGGTCGTATGCCTTCCGCCGTGGGTTACCAGCCGAACCTAGCCACAGAAATGGGGGAGCTGCAGGAGCGTATCACGTCGACCAAGAATGGCTCAATCACATCGGTGCAGGCAGTGTATGTGCCTGCCGACGACTTTACCGACCCCGCCCCGGCAACCACGTTCGCCCATCTTGATGCGACCACGGTGCTGTCTCGGCCGCTATCGGAACTCGGCATTTATCCTGCCGTCGATCCACTGGCTTCCACTTCTCGGATTTTGACGCCGCGCATCGTCGGACAGGAGCATTATGATGTCGCGCAGGGAGTGAAGCGGATTTTGCAGCGATATAAAGACCTGCAGGACATCATTGCAATTCTCGGCATCGACGAACTGTCGGAAGAAGACAAGCTGACCGTCATGCGGGCGAGAAAAGTGCAGAAGTTTCTTTCTCAGCCATTCCATGTGGCGGAGCAGTTTACCGGCATCCAGGGTCGTTATGTCAAAGTAGCCGATACCGTGCGGAGCTTCAAGGAAGTCATCGAGGGGTTGCATGATGATGTGCCGGAGCAAGCTTTTTACATGAAGGGCGATATCGACGAAGTCCTGGAAACAGCAGACAAAATGAAGCAGACGGCATAAAGGACACGTGGATGGCCGAGCCTAACCGAATTCGCGTCCGGGTCGTAACGCCGGAGAAGATCTTTATCGACGGAACAGCAGACTCCGTATCGCTGCCGTCGCTCTCCGGCTATTTGGAGGTGCTCTATGCGCACGCTCCGTTACTGACGGAACTGGGCCCAGGCGAAGTGACGATGCACGGTGGTGACGTGGGAGATCAGCAACTTTTCGTTGCACAGGGCTTTGCCGAAGTGCTGCCGGACCGCGTTACCATCCTGGCCGAAAGCGTAATTCCACCCAAAGAAATCAATCTCGACGAGGCGCGCCAGCTGCTGGAGCAAGGCCACAAGATGTGGAATGAGGCAGGCGATGAAAGCCGGCGGTACGACGAGGCCAACCGCGTAATCCGCGAAGCAGAAGAGCGCATTGCGGCCGCCGGCGGCACGGGTCATTCAGCCTGATCCGCAAGGAACAATTTCTCCACTGCTGAAGCGGCCAGATTTTCCATCTTCTATCGTAAACGCCTGCCGCTTAAGCGAGCGGCCCCGATGTCGTTTCCAGTTTTCCAGTCAGGTCTGTGATTCTGTCGACATGGTGGTGCTGGCACCAATCGCGCAGACCATGGGCGATCCGCTCTACAGCACGCGGATCGGCATAGCTGGCAGTGCCGATCTGGACGGCAGTCGCTCCCGCCAGGAGAAACTCAATCACATCTTCTGTTGTTGCGATGCCGCCCATGCCCAGGACAGGAATGGAAACTGCTTGTGCAGCCTGGTACACCATGCGGAGAGCGAGTGGCTTGATGGCTGGACCGGATAGACCACCCGTGATGTTGGCCAAACGCGGACGCCTCGTTTTCACATCGATCGACATTCCGAGGAATGTATTCACCAGGGAAAGTGCATCCGCTCCTGCGTCCGCTGCGGACCGTGAAATCTCCGCAATGCTGGTCACGTTTGGCGAAAGCTTGACGATAAGCGGGCGACGCGATTGTGATTTTGTCCGAGACACCAGCTCGTGCAATGCGGAGGCGTTGGTCCCGAAGACCATTCCGCCGTTTTCTGTATTCGGGCAGGAAGCATTCAGTTCATACGCTGCGATACCCTCGGCGGAATTCAGAGCCGCAATGACGGCGCAATAATCTTCAATGCAGGCACCGAAGACATTGGCAATCGCAGGGCAGGGAAGTTTTTGAATTGCCGGCAATTTGTTTTCAATAAATGCAGCAACACCCATGTTCTGAAGACCGATGGCATTGAGCATCCCCGCTGCAGTTTCGATGATGCGCGGCGGCGGGTTCCCAGGCATGGGTTCCTTTGAAAGACCCTTTGTGACAAATGCGCCAATCTTGCCCAACGCAACGATGTCCTCAAACTCTACGCCATAGCCAAATGTACCGCTGGCGGCAATGACTGGGTTGCGCAGTTCGATACCGCAGAACTGCACTCGCAAGTCCGGCTTTTGATTGGAAGTCATGGAGTATGACCTGGGCTCGCAGGGTAATGCGTAGCGGGCGTCGTAGGAGAAGCACGGTGTCTTGTCCGAGGCCGCACTCTGTGTTTCCCGGTGCGGACTGGTGTTTGCTGCGGTGCGGTTACTGCCTCAGGGTGCACAGCCTGTGTCAAAATATGGCCGACACTTGCGGAGGGCTGGTTGACGCCCAGCATCGCGGCGAGTGTCGCCGCAATGTCTACCGGCTGAACACGCCCGTGAAAAATTCCTGGTGTGAATACAGATCCATAGAAGCCCAGAGGCACATGGCGATCATAGGAATAGGGAGAGAAATGGGTTGTTCCGCTTTCTGGAGTTTGCATTTGGTACGCGTCCGGAACCAGCATGACATACCACCCTCCGTTTGGCGAGTAACTATGTGCAATGAGACGGCCGAAATCCGTGGGAGGCAATCCCGGTTGTAGAGATTCCATTTGTAGGCGCGTAAACGTGCGAAAAACGGTCGGTTGCGGATCAGGGCGTGTGAGGCTCGGTTTTACCTCCGAATCCGGCACTCCAGAAGCGGGATCGAGAGTGGCAATGGCCGCTGGGATGGCATCCTGAATTGCGCGCTCCCCCTCCAGTTCATTGATTCCTGCACGTTCAAACACTGGAATATTCAGGGCAATATAAGGCAACCGCTGATCCGGAAGCAGGTATTCAAGATGCTGGCCCGGTGAAAAAAGGTCATTCATCTTTTTCTGAAGTGCTGCCACAAGAGGCTTCACAGGGATGTTCGCTGCCGGGAGACCGAGTTGTTGCGCGGTGGCGGGTAGTGGAGCCACTCCATGGTCCGCAGTCAGCACAATCCATATATTGCTGAGTCCGCCTGGAACATTTTTGTCGAGCCACTGAAAAAATTGATCCAGGTTGCCGTCCAACTGATCGACAAGCTGGTGCTCATCCGGTGAATCGGGGCCAACTCGATGCCCTAGTATGTCGGTTGAAGAAATGCTGACTGTCAAGACGTCGGTAACATTTCCCGAACCAAGATTCTCACCTTGAATCAATGCCTGTACAAAATTGAATCCATATTGGATGGCTGCATCGGTGGGGCCGACGGACGCATAAAAGGGCGTAGTTTCCGACACGTCGGCGGCTGCTCGCGCCTGGGCAGCCGCATCGCTTTGGTTGAAAGCTGTTGCCCACCCAGGTAGAGAGGGCATGTAGTACGTAGAAGTAACGAACGCGCCGCTCGCAGGATCAATCCAGAAAGCGCCATTGGCGGCGTGACCGGCGGTAAGAATCGCGGCACGGTCTTTCAGTGCCACTCCGAACAGTTTTGCGCCTCCCTTGGTTGCCAGTCGAACTTCATCTCCAATCGTGCTGGCCAAAAGATTTCGCGGCGACGCGCCTTCTAGAGCCTGTTGCGGAGTATTTCCCGGCAGGCCAACGATGGTGTAGTGAGGATCTTCGACAGAAGTGATGGGCCGTTTGCTATTGCGGCTCAGGTCCCACCACGCGTTGCTTGCGATTCCGTTGCCATCTGAATAGGCGCCGGTTCCGATCACGGAGTGACCCGCAGCCGTCACCAGATTCGCGTAATCGTAGTAGCAGTCGGGGAAGTAGGCTCCGTGCTCGAGGAATAGATTGAATCCATTCCCTTTGAAATCCGCACGATATCGTTCCAGGTAGTCTTCGGGAAACTGGTCGATTACCAGAAGAATGACGAGCTTGGGATGGGCGTCATACGCGCTGGCCGAACATCGCACGAAGGATGTAATTGGAAGCAGGAGAGCGAAGGTGCATATCCATAGGCGTTTGAGCATAGGGGGAAGATCCCGCGATGGTGTTGGCTGCGGCTACGAATATGGTAGCAAGATCGCCGCAACCTCGTGAAATACTCAAGCCAGCATTGCTAAAAACCTCCACGCTTCTCCTGCTCGCCTTCATTCCTTTCAGTTTGGCAAAGACCAAATTTGATTGGGCTGATTGTGTCCGCACGGTTGCATGCTCAACCCCTGGGATGGGCTGTCCGGTTCACTTGCCGTGAGGCATTGGCCACTGGCGTCTGTCAGGTTGCCGAGCAACGTATAGTGCCAGCGATGCGATTTACTAGCGGTACACGGCTGCATCGCCGGTTTGCCATTTACGATGGCAAGGCACTGCCCGGCAGACTTCAGGGTGCCTTGATTGGTGGCTGTCCATGCCTCCCCGGCAGTCCCCGCGCATTCTTCGGCCTTGCCTGAAGCTGCCAGGCAGCGAGTGTACCCTTCGATGCTGTGATGCTTATCGTTGGCTGTCAGCGTAATCGTTCCCGTGCGTGTAGGCGTGCCGCAGGAAGAAGACGGGTGCACGCGCCAGATCACCGTGTCGTGGCTGGCAACGTCGATTTTAAGAGACGATGTGTGCGATCCGGTCCATAGATTCTGTGCATGCAGGCGGCAAGTTGCATTTGTCGCAAAGCCGAAATCGGCGGGGTGCAGATCTACCTGCCCCGCCGCAGGCCCGTGATTCAGGACGGCAATCGCATCATCGCCGCCGCTTAGCCTCTTTAACAGAACATCAATAGATTCGTTACGCTGCACCAGGGTGGCCATCTTGCCCAGCCGATCCTGATCGACTGCGAGAACCGCCTTGTTCCCGAGAATTGCGATGGCCTCCGCGCTAAGGGTATCGACATCCGAGCTGAGAATCAGAGGTGCCGACATCATGGACCACAAGGCGAGTTGGCTGCGAGTTTCGGCCAGGCTCATGCCTCCGTCGCCGCCAATGATAAAGTCGGCGTCATTCCAGTTTCCAGGTTTCTGGAATCGCCCCAGCGGGAGGTTGTAAGCGTAGTTCCAAAGCACGCTATGGAATCGCGGGGTATCGGGCGTCTTCTCATGGAAGTTCGCCATATCCGAACCTTCCCGCCAGAGTTGCCCATAGCCGCGCACCCAGCTCAACACATCGTACCAATCGGGTGTGCCCTGAAAATAAGCGGGTGCCGATTCCGAGAAAACAATGGGCCTGTCGACAGCTTTCAGTGCTGAGCTCTGGGCTGCATAGGCGTTGCGATATGCGGTCGTTTTGCTGGTGTCCTGTGGAATATAAATGTTGCAACCGTCCAGTTTCAGATAATCCACGCCCCACGATGCGAACAGCCGCGTGTCCTGAAGGAAGTGGTCTTGGCCGCCGCCCTTCGGCTCTCCGCTGCCGGCGAAGCCCCCGCACGTGGTAGAGCCAGCGTCCTCATAGATGCCAAATTTCAGACCCATGGTATGGACGGCATGGATGATCTGCTTCATGCCGTGCGGAAAGCGCTGTGGATCGGGCTGCAAATTGCCGTGTGCGTCGCGGTCTTTTTGCATCCAGCAATCGTCAATCGTCACGGTGTCATAGCCACGTGCGGCGAGGCCTGTCCTTACCAGTGCATGGGCGTTGGACAGGATGGTCTGCCCTGTAAAGTTGCATTGGTAATGGGCCCAGTCGTTCCAGCCCATCGGTGGAGTGGCGGCTAGCCGCTTCCCATTCGCGCTTGCGGCAGCCATGCTGGGTAGTGCGATGCCGCATGTCAAAGTGAACAACAATGCCAAAATAAGGTTGCGAGTGGTCGCCATTTGAAAGAACGCTCCACGGGATTGATTTGTTTTCTCTCGATCACCCTTTACTCCATTCCTGCTGCTTGCACAAGCAATTCTACAGAAGGCGCAACCATGTCCAGCACGACGGGCTGAGGCTGCTTCGCGGATTTCAATGTTTCAAGATCCCGCTGCTGCTCCTCTGTCGGTACGGTTCGATGGTTCTTCAAATCGTCCAGGGCCTGCAATCCGATCACCGCTACTTGATTCAAGCTATGCGACAGCGGGCTCAGCGTCTCCGTCAAAGCTGAATGGCTCAGGATGGGCTGAAGCTGCGCATCGTTATCGCGCCATAACACCAGCCATTGTCGAGCCTGTTGCCACTGCTGCTCGGTGGCTTTCCCCGCGGCGATCTGCTGGGCAATGTCGCGAAACTCGCGTGCTGTCTTGCTTTCCGGGGGGACCGCATCGACAAGCCGGTTCAGCGGTGTAAAAGCATTATTTTTTTGCACCCGTCCGCGCATATATCCTGGCGGCGGCTGAACAACAGCTGCCAGAACCTTCAGGGCCACCGGATCGGGATTCCCGCTCATTCGCTGCAGCATCACATTCGTTGTTGCTTGAGGATTCAGGCCGTAAGCCTTCAGCTTCTGCGAGATCACAGCGAGCCGCTCGTACATCGAAGGAACATCTCTTACGTCCTGCGGGGACCACAGCCGCTCGGCGATGGCTGCGGTGCGTGGCCAGATCCGGCTGTCCATGTTTTCAGGGTCGACGTATTCCGTCCACATGGTGGCTTCGCCGCCAAGGATGAGGCGCTTCTGCTCCGGAGTCAAAGTCGCGGCGGCGCCACTCATTGGGTCAACCAGGTAATGTTCCGCCGCAGGTTGGTTGAGATCAATGTAGTAGCCGGTTGAAAGAATTCCGCGGTTTCCTTGCCGCGCAGCCTGCGCCAGAGAAGCTTGCCCACGCCACGATTGAATGACGACATTCTTGGGCGTGCCCGGTTGCAGCACTTCATCCCAGCCTTCCATGATCTTATGGTGCTTTGCGACCAGATTCTGAACCCTGGCGGTGAAATAGGCTTGCAGGGACGCGTTGTTCGCCAGATGGTGGGCGCTCATAAAGCTCTGAATCTCTGGATTGGCATTCCATTCCTTGCCATTGCACTCGTCGCCGCCGATGTGGAAATACGCATCGGGGAACAGCGCGGTCATTTCCCCTAGAAATGTATTGAGAAATCTGTACGTGGCATCCTTTGTGGGGTTCATCGCAGCATCGTGGACTCCCCACGTGCGTGCTATTTGGTACGGCCCTTTTCCGCTTGCCAGTTCCGGATAGCCAACGAACCAGGAAGTTGTATGGCACGGCATAACAAACTCAGGCACTACCCTGATTCCGCGATCCCGTGCATAGGCAATCACCTGACGAATCTGGTCCTGCGTATAGTAGAGATCGTCCGATCCCTTTTCCTGTAACAGAGGGAATTTCTTGCTCTCAACGCGGAAGCCCTGGTCCTCTGAGAGATGCCAATGAAAAACGTTCAGCTTCACCGCTTCCATGCCATCCAGATTGCGTTCGATGACGGGAATGGGAATGAAGTGGCGGCCCACATCGATCATCAGCCCACGCCACGGAAAACGAGGCTTGTCATCGATGGTGACAGTCGGAACGCTGAAGCCCTGGGGGGTGATTCGTACCAGTTGTAAAAATGTCTGCAGCCCATGCAGTACTCCCAATGGGTTGGGGGCAGTCAACCGCACCTGAGAGGCAGTAATCTCCAGGTGATACGACTCATCCTCGCCCAATTGCTGCACTGCATCGCTCGGTCCAGCGGTCTGGACGATAAAGCTCGGCTGGTTGAACTGAGCTTCGCGCCACAACGGAATGCCTGTTTCTCGGGAAAGTGTATCCAGAAACCTCTGGCGCGCGCGCGACAAACGAGGCTCCGTATAACCCTGCAGCTTGATGTCGAACTTCCCATCAATCAGGAACTGGCCTTGCCCCCGCACAGCGTGCGCGGGAAGCGGCATGATCTGTAATGGGGCTTGTGTTTGCGTTTGAGCGCTACCTTTTCCGAAAGAGCAGAAGATGCATCCGGCAAGAAAAAGAAACCATGCCAAACGTGAGAAACCAGGCTTCGTCAATGCAATGCCTCCAGGAAGAAGCTATCGTGGGATATTCGCAGCATCAAGGTATCGCTGTGTTCCCATGGTTGTAAATTACAACAGACATGCCGCTGAGTGGAATCTGAGGAAGATCCTGCAGGCCTGGGCGTTTGCTCGATGGCCGTAACAACGGTAGGCATTGCAATCGCCGCACTTTCGCCGGTAGACTTGGAAAACGGAGAGGTGGCAGAGCCCGGTTGAATGCACCTGACTCGAAATCAGACATACCTTTACGGGTATCGGGGGTTCGAATCCCCCCCTCTCCGCCAGACATTTAGAATCAATTGCTTGGGACCTTGGCTACACACTGGCTACACAAATCCCAAGTTTTTAGCCTGGTAATTCATTTAGATCGCTTCGCGTGGGTATTACTCCACAGGAGTGTACTCAATGAAATCACCAGTTGTTCGTTTGAAAATTCGGGTCCGTCTTCCGTACGGATCTCGCCCGTACCTTGATCCTGTCCTATCCGCCAATAAAAAACTCAAACCTCAATTTGCATTGGTAAACGGCCGACCGGAGCATCATCCAGAAGGCGTTTATCATCTCCGCTACCTCAAAGGTAATAAACGCGTCTGGGAGAAAGTTGGCAGCGATGCCCAATATGCGCTCACTGCCAAAACCAAGCGCGAGGACCTCCTGCGTGCTGTGTCCGCCGGAGTGCCGGTCGTCCATGACGCAGCAGAGGCGGGTCCGCTACTCAAAGATGCAATCAAAGAATTTCTATCTGAAACCAGCGCTCAAAAATCAAAACGTACCCTAGCGGCATATTCTCACACCCTCAAACTATTCGAGAAGTCTTGCCACAAGAGACATGTGCCAGAAATCGACCGTCAGGATTTGTTGACGTTTATGGCTTTTCTAAAAGACGAGGGCAATGGCCCCCGCACGGTCGCCAACCGCATCGCCTACGTAAAATGCTTTCTTCGTCAGTTCAATGTCGTGGATCTTCTCAAGAGAAAGGACCAGCCAAAATACACCCAAAAAAGAGTGTCCGCATATCGGCGAGAAGAGGTGCGGCGCTTGCTTTCCGTCGCCAGCACCGAGGAATCGGAACTCATCCAATTCTTCCTTTGTACGGGAGCCAGGGATCAGGAGGTCCGGTTTGCGACGTGGAGAGATGTCGGCTTCAATTCCAAAACCTTCATGGTTCGCGAAAAATTGGATCTGTCTTTCACTCCGAAGGATAAAGAGGAAGGGGCCATTCCCATCCCCGATTTCTTGGTGGACATGCTCAAAGCCAGAAAACTGCGGTAATATGGCAAGATCCTGCATCAACAAGCGACGCTGGTAGATCGGCCCGGCTTCTCAGCCGCTTTGCGGGGGGAGCAGCGCGGGTTGGCCGAATGAGGAAAGGAAACACTCTCCAATCATCCGC
>JBDTBI010000298.1:0-4816 GCA_039924215.1 Acidobacteriaceae bacterium | reverse complement strand
GGCATCACCAAGCTAAGCATTCTCAATCAGCGCATTTTCAACGCAACGGATTACACCGTACTTTGGATGGCGTGGTCGCTATGGCTGGTCGTAATCCTAGCCGTCACGGGTACGTCCGGAACGATGCCGCGTCTGCTGCGCAGTCCCTTGCTGCGCTGGCTGGGCCGGATCAGCTACTGCTTGTACGTGGTGCACTACCCCATCTACATGGCGCTGCGGAATTACATGCCGCACAGCATGGCTCTCATCGCGGCATTGGCCGCTTCTCTGGCAGTTTCAACCCTGTCATGGCGATACTTTGAAGGCCCCATTGCACGCTGGAAGCAACACGCATTCCGCTATCCCATGGCACCTCAGCCAGAAGTGCGCTGATACGCCAACATACAGCACCGGCCGTCCAATAGCTGGGCTATTCGTAGGCCAGCGCATCGATGGGATCTTTGCGTGCCGCTTTATATGCCGGATAGATCGACCCAATCAATGCGCTCACCAGCGACAGAATTGTGGCCCACATGACCCAATGAGCGGTAATCGAGAATGGGATGGTAGGGAATTTGGCAACCACGCCTTCACGAACTACAAAGCTGAGCGCGATGCCCAGCACGATCCCGCCCACCGCCAGCATCGCCGTCTCCCGCAATATCAGCGATACAATGTCGCCGCTTGATGCACCCAGGGATTTGAGGATGCCGATTTCGCGGGTCCGCTCCATAATCGCTGTATACATCGACTGGAAGATGACGAGGAACCCAATGATGCATGCAATGCCGATAACGGTGTTGACCGCCGGTTCGACACCCGGTAACCGGCTTGGGGTCACCTGGGAGATAATTTCTTGAATCGTCTGTACTTGATAGCCCTCCATGCCTGGAGTATTTCGGATCTCCCGCTCAACTAACGCCGCGTTGCTCAATTGATCCAGCTTCAAATAAAAGATTGAAGCTTTGCCGTCCGATCCCATCAATTGATCCAGGGTCGTCAGCGGGATGAACTCGCGACCTCCCTTGCCGTGTTGCACAATGCCGGAAATGCGGAACTGGTGATTCATGATGGAGATTTCGTCTCCCACCTTCTTGCCCGTGCCACCCCGGGCAGAGACATCGTCCACGATTACATCGAAGGGACGCTGAAACGGACCCCCCGAGAGAAAAACAAAAGGTTTCAAAGCATTAAAGCTTTGATAATCGATGCCGAAGATGTTTTCAACAGACTTACCTAGTGTGAGCTGTACGGTCACAGGGGCGGCTACGGTGACATGAGGCAGGCGAGCCAGCACATCGGCAACTTTTGCGGACACTGGCGCGCCACTGACGCCAACCATGAAACTGGTGTTGGCTGGGCGAACGACCAAATCCGCGCCAATCCCGCTGGTGCGCGCCTTGGAGTCGTTGGTTATACCCAGCATAATAGCGGTCACCGACAAAATCATGACTACCTCAATCGCAACCGCTGTCAAACTCAACACGGAGCGAAGGGGCCGGTAAATCAGGTTTCCAAAAATAAGTTTGTTCATAAAGTCGTAAGAGATGCGGTCAGAATCGATCTGCTCCATCAGAAATGATCCGAAGCGTAAAGATCCTTCAAAAAATCACCTTTCTACTCAGTAAGTGCTCTCGAATCAAGCAGGGACAGGCCGTGCCAACCAAGAAAGGACCGCCCGGATGGCTCTCCAATCTTCGCCCGAACCGTCCAAATCCTTGGATCGGACCGGTTTCAGTATATCGACTGCGCCGCAAAAACCGTTTTCACGGGATTGAAAAGCGCCGAAATGCGGACTTATAGCCTTCGGTACTATGTGGGTACATGGCATAACCTGAAGACTGAGTGGCTCTATTTGATTTGACTCGTATATGGTGCAGGAATAATCTGCAAATATCCAAATAATCAATGGATTGGTGAGATCAATCAGTGACTGTTGGCACGACATCCGCGGAACACTTTGGCGAAGCGCTTCGCAATGAGCGCCAGCAGCGCTCTGTCAGTCTGGAAGATATTGCCCAGACGACGAAAGTGACCGTCCGTAGTCTGCGCGCGCTCGAGTCCGACGCATTTGATCAGTTACCCGGGGGAATCCTCGGCAAAGGTATCGTGCGCAGTTACGTTCGCTATCTAGGCCTCGATGAGGGCGAGTGGGTTGATCGTTTCTTGAGCGCCAGTGGGCAAAAAAGCCCAGCCGCCCCGGGCAACGACAAGGACTGGGCTGCATTCGCACTCAATATTTCTAGCAACAGAGCGCAAGATCAAAATTTACGCATGCGCTGGGTCGGTGTGGTGGCTTTGCTGTTGCTGCTGGCCGGACTCGGCTGGATCGTATGGGGCTACGTACATCAGCGGATGACGGCGTTGAACACTCCTCCAGTGACCCATTATGCCGCTTCTACCGTAAACGCCGCACCTGCTGTACCCGCTATCGTCGGGCATGCCAAACGGGCCCATCACGTCCGCTCCCATTCGCTGCGAGTATCGGCACGCCATTGACACATCTTCCCCGCTGGCTGAGTTTCCATTGCTCGCTCAAATCGAAAATTTGTTAGCCTATTGGTTGCGGCCAGACTCTCGCAATCCGCTCCATGGATTTGCGTCGGGCTTTCTAACGCCGCAGCACACTGCAGCCCAGGAAACCAATGCTGCAGTCTGCAACAGGAGGAATCTTTGTTAGTCCAAGATCGCTTGCTCTTCACCTCGGAGTCCGTTACGGAAGGACATCCGGATAAGATTGCCGACCAGATCTCCGACGCCATTCTGGATGCATGTCTGCAGCAGGATCCAAACAGCCGAGTTGCGTGTGAAACGCTTACCGCAACCGGACTGGTGGTGGTTGCTGGAGAAATCAGTACCAGTGCCTATGTCGATGTTCAGGCCTTGGTACGCGGGGTCGTCGCCTCCATTGGATACGACAATGCCCTCTACGGCTTCGATTCCAATACGTGTGCTGTAATTTCATGCATCAACAAGCAATCCGGCGACATCGCCATGGGAGTCGATACCGGCGGGGCTGGCGACCAGGGCATGATGTTCGGTTATGCGACCGATGAAACGCCTGAGCTGATGCCAATGCCGATCTCACTGGCCCATAAACTGACCCAGCGTCTTTCTGAGGTTCGCAAGTCTGGCCAGCTCAGCTATCTGCGTCCGGACGGCAAGAGCCAGGTTACCGTCGAATATGACGACAAAGGGAAGCCGGTACGCGTGGACGCTGTGGTCATCTCTACCCAGCATGCCGAAACCGTCTCCAACGAAGAATTGCGCGCCGACATCCTCAAGCACGTCATTCAGGCCACGATCCCGGCGGCACTGCTGGATGCGGATACCAAGTACCATATCAACCCGACTGGCCGCTTCGTCATCGGCGGACCCATGGGCGACACCGGCCTGACAGGCCGCAAGATCATCGTGGACAGCTACGGCGGCACGGGCCGGCATGGCGGCGGCGCATTCAGTGGCAAGGATCCGACCAAGGTCGATCGCTCTGCCGCGTACATGGCCCGTTATATTGCCAAGAACATTGTCGCGGCGGGATTGGCCCGCCGTTGCGAAGTGCAGTTGGCGTACGCTATCGGCGTGGCAGAGCCGGTCAGCGTGCTGGTCGACACCTTTGGCACCGGAACTGTCCCGGCGCAGACATTGCAGCAGCTCGTCCGCAAGAATTTTCGTCTTACCCCGCGTGATATTATCGACAGCCTGAAGCTTCGCCGGCCCATCTATCGCAAAACCGCTGCTTACGGCCACTTCGGCCGCAGCGATCCGGATTTCACCTGGGAAGCGACCGATAAGGCGGCTACGCTGCGGGAACAGGCTGGAGCCAGAGAAGCGGTTGGAGCCAAGAAGTAGATTTGGCGACAAACAGATCGAACGGGGCAGGCTTCAGGAGCCTGCCCTTTCTCTTGGAGGCGTGTTGCAGTCTACTTGCCGTGACGATGGAAAACCAAACGGATCAGATCCGGCGCGAATTCATGGACTTCATTCCCTAATGCCGATCCTGCCAGGGACACTCCGTAGCCTCGCGCCGTCTTCGACCATGTAGCGCTGACGTCAGGATAGTAGGCCATCGTCAGCGCGGAAGCTCCCGCATATCCCACAAGCTGTGAATAGTTTGCCGCTTCATCCCCGTCATCGGTCCGGGTCACCAGCACGCGGGTCGCGGAATAGACTGCCCGATCCACATATTTACCCGAACCCTTGCTGTAATATCGAGGATCCTGCCGGAAGACGGCGGCGAAGACTCCATCGGACAGGATCGCCTGACTATCCTGCCGAATGGCCGCAGCGCCAAGCCGCTCGCCGAATCCAGCCTTATCGGTCCCGTATTTCGGGTCGCTATCGAGCATGTGTTCCCACCCAGCCGCCAAAATCTGGGTACCGAACGAATACGGCTGCACTTGCTCCCAGCCGGACAATTCCAGCTTTTCCTTGGCGGAAAGGCGCACGGTTGTCTGATCCGGATCAATGTATTTTGCGAGCCGGGGCGCAGGCCGTTGCGTAACGGATGCGTCCGACTGCTGGCTGGCCGGTTGTTGTGCCGATTGCCCAACAGCCGATTGTTCAGCAACCGGTTGTCCAGCAATGGGGACGGCCACTGGCGCCTGAGGGGCATCCGGCAGCTGTGTCTCGATAGGATTGCTTGCAATTGCCTGTTGCGTTTGGAACGGCAGCATCACCGCCGCGAGAAAAAAAGCCACGATCCAGTACTTTTCTGAAGAACTCAATAGAAAGGCCACCTCAAGGTTGTATGAAAAAGAAAATACGGCAGACTAAAAACCTGCAACTCGGGAAACAATGCGTACAGCAACAACGTACTTACCTCTCATATCCAAAT
>JBDTBI010000297.1:0-4620 GCA_039924215.1 Acidobacteriaceae bacterium | reverse complement strand
TGATCAATTCTTCCAGTTCATGCTTGTCGAGGTGCTTCTCTCCGCTGCCATGCTGCGATCCGCTCGCAGGATGCATGGGTGGGCTTCCGGCACGGTTTCGATCCGGGTCTTTCGGCAGCCGCGCATCCGGCAATCCCATCCTCTTCTTTCTGGCAAGCAGATCCGCTACTTTGTCCGGGGGAATCTCCGTCAGTTTCGGCCGCAACTGCGAGGCGATCATTATGGTTTTGCAGTATGTCTCCACGATCTCCGCATACCATTCCGCATGCGTTACCGTATCCGCCCAGCAGACAATCCCGTGATTTTTCAGGAGGATTGTGTTGTGATCTTCCACGTACGGCAGCACGGTTTGCGCAAAGGCCGGGGTGCCGGGAGTTTCATACGGCGCCATCGCCACGGGTCCGACAAATACCTCCTGCTCCGGGAGCAGGTTCCCCTGCGGCACAACTCCAGCAATAGCGTGGGCGGTCGCGTATGGAGGATGACAGTGAATCACAGCTTTGGCAGCAGGAACAGCCTTGTAAATCTCAAGGTGCAGCAGAATTTCGCTGGTCTGCAGACGGTCCCCGCAAATCTGGTAGTTGTCCAGGTCCACCAGAGACAGGTCTTCCATGCAAAGGTCGGCCTTGCTACATAGCGTCGGCGTACACAGAACGTATTGCGGAGACAGCCGAACGGAGATATTGCCGCCATTTCCATCCACGTATTGCCGGTCCCACAGCTTTTTTCCCGCACGCACTATCTCTTCCTTCAGCACGTTGGCTTCCGGCGAGTGAAAAAGTTGGGCTGGTTCGTCCAGGGTCTGGATGGATTGATTCACTGCGACGCAGTCCAAAACCGCGCGGCGAACGATGGGCAGGAGAAGGTTCCGGTCGATCTTTTCCATAGGGTATCGCGATGACAACAGTTAGTATATTCCCCATCCAAGGGAAGATCGCTCGTCCGGACTGGCGCGCATTGGGGTATCCGGTCGAATGGGCAGAGAGCGGTTCCAGCCCAGGCGTCGTCGCCTGAAAAAGGGCTCGCGTGATCCATGCTCGAACCTATAATCACCTTTGAGAGAGCGAACTGGAATGGGAACAACCAGCAACCGACGAACGGCCGTGGTGGTACTGGGTTCGCTCGCGCTCGTGGTTTTGCTTGTATTACTGGCGGAAAATGCTTTCAACCTCAAATTCCTGTCGCCGGACAATAACAGCTCCATATTGTTTTTCACTGCCGTCTCGGCGCTCAGTTTCCTCTTATTTCTAACGCTGGTCGTTCTGCTGCTGCGGAACATTCTCAAGCTCTATGCCAGCGGGCAGAGCCGTGTGCTGGGTTCCCGGTTGCGTACACGGATGTTGCTCGGTGCTCTATTATTATCGGTTGCTCCCGCATTTTTCATGCTGTTCTTCAACTATTTGTTGATGAACCGTTCCATTGACCGTTGGTTTTCGCAACCCGTCGTGCAACTGCGTGACAAATCGACGCAAGTGGCAATGGAAATGTCTCGCTACGCGTCGGAGAATGCCCGGGCAGAGGCTGAAGCGTTGGCGAACGAACCTGCGATACGCAACGCAGACCTGCCTAAGGACCAACCGGCTTTGCTCGAAGTTTTTCGCCGCCACAAAGTCACCCTCCAGGGCGGGTTCGTCGTGATGTATCGCGATGGCGAAGTAATCACGCGATACCAGCTCCCGAAGGATGGGGGCGCGGTAAGCCTGGTATCGACCATTGATCCAAAGGAAGATGCCGAACGGATGCCGGCTGGTGAGTCGCTGCCGCTTGCGATTCTGCGGGCCGCCCAGCGCACTGACAATCCTATCTTGGGAATTGGACACGCGGCGTACTCGGTAGGGGATGCTTCCTCGCGGCCGGGCATGGTCCTCGTTGTGGGCTTACCCTTGCCGCCCGATGTAGGCTCGGCCATCCACGATATTGAAAGCGGCTCGCAACGCTATTGGGCGCTGCTCGGTGCCCGCAGGCGGGTCCGCCAAACCTACCTGCTGGTGTTGTTGTTGCTTACTGGGCTTACCTTATTCGTCAGCAGTTGGTTGGCATTATTTCTTTCGAAACAGGTTACGCAACCGGTGGAAGCGCTAGCCGACGCTATGGATGCCATGGCATCCGGGGATTATGGATCTCGTGTCGATATCGCAGTTGCCGGCGAGCTGGGCGAACTTGTGCGTTCCTTTAATCACATGGCGACCGATCTTCAGACCAGCCGCACGCAGCTTGAAGCGTCCACACAGCAGATATCCGTGGCCAACGCCGCCATCGATGAGCGCCGGCGCGAATTGGAAACCGTGCTGGAAACCATTCCAAGCGGTGTCGCTACGCTCGATGACGATCTTAAAATCCTTAGGGCGAACCGTGCGTTCTGCGAGATGTTCGATCCTTTGGGAGAGATGCCGCCTGAAGGCATGTCCATTCAGTCGCTGTTCCCAGCGGAATCCGCCGCGGAAATCGAACGAGTCGTGCGCCGCAGCCTACGTATGCCCACGGTTGCAACAGAAGTGGAAGCGCAAAGCCCGCGCGGTCCGTTGCATTTACTGTTTACCGTGGCCCAGTTGCGCGGTTCGATTCAGGGGCACCTCGTGGTCGTGGACAACGTCACCGACGTGTTGCGGGCGCAGAAGCAAATGGCATGGAAGGAAGTGGCGCAGCGCGTTGCCCATGAAATCAAAAATCCCCTCACCCCGATTTCGCTTTCCGCCGAACGGATTGAACGTCACCTCGATCGAGGCATTACCGGAGATTCATCGACCGTCTTACGCAGCGCGACGGAAGTCATTCGTTCCTCAGTGCAGACGCTGCGGCTGCTGGTCGATCAGTTTGCCGCGCTGGCCGATTTCCCTGCGCCCAATCGAAAACCGACGGACCTGAATCGGATCATGGAGAATACCCTTACGTTGTTCGCGGGCCGCTTGGAGGGAATCGACGTCCGGCTGCATCTCGACGCGCAATTGCCCCCGGTCATGGCCGACTCCGAGGCTTTGAAGCGGGCCTTCAGCAACCTGATCGATAACGCTGCCGAGGCCATGCGATCCAGCCTGCTGCGCATCCTAACTGTTAAGACAGGATGGAATGCAGCCCAGTCTATGGCGGAAATCGTGATTGCAGACACCGGCCACGGCATTACGGATGAAATCCGCGAGCGCCTCTTTCTGCCCTTTTTCTCCACTCGCCGCCGCGGCACCGGCCTCGGACTTTCCATTGCCGCCAAGATCGTCCAGGAACATCAGGGCAACATCCACGTTGAAAAGAATACTCCCGCGGGCGCGCGTTTCATCCTGGAAATTCCAATGGCTGACTCCGCTTCGATTGTGCAGGAAATGTCCTTCTCATCGACGGACGGGGTGGAAAAATGAACCATATTCTGGTGATCGACGATGAGCCGGACATCCGCGGAACGCTGGAAGCGATTTTGTCCGAGGAGGGATACGCGGTCACGACGGCGGGGACTGCGGCCGAGGCGCTCGACCTGATCTGCGATGCGGTGTTCGATGCGGTAGTCCTAGATATATGGTTGCCGGACCGGGACGGTCTTGAAGTGCTGCAGGAAATTCGCAGCATGGACGAGATCGGCGGCCCCGAGGTCATCATTATTTCCGGCCACGGTACCATTGAGGCGGCCGTGCGCGCCACCAAACTCGGCGCATACGATTTCCTTGAAAAGCCACTGTCGCTCGAACGAACTCTTATCATCCTGAAAAATGCTGTGGAGGCGCGGCGGCTGCGCGTCGAAAACCGGGAGTTTCAGCAGCAATTGACGGCGCGCGCTCGCGTCACCGGAGAAAGCGTTCCGGTCAAGGCGCTGCGGCAACAGATTCGCCTGATGGCCCCGACCAATGGCCGCGTCCTGATCTATGGCGAGTCCGGTACCGGCAAGGAACTGATTGCCCGAGCGATGCACGCCGAAAGCCACCGCACGGATCGCGTCTTCGTCGAGCTGAACTGCGCCGCCATTCCGGAGGACTACATCGAAACAGAACTCTTCGGATATCGGCATGGCGCCCTGCCTGGAGGCCCGCAGGAAAAACGCGGCACGTTTGAACGGGCTGACAAAGGCACGTTATTTCTGGATGAAGTCGGCGACATGAGTCTGAAAACGCAGGCCAAAGTACTGCGCGCGCTCGATGAGCAGCAATTCACTCCCGTCGGCGCGGCCCAGCCCATGCGCGTGGATGTTCGCCTGATTGCCGCGACCAACAAAAATCTTGAAGATGAAATTGCCAAGGGAAATTTCCGCGAAGATCTTTTTTATCGGTTGAACGTGATTCCTTTCTACGTTCCTCCACTGCGCGAACGGAAGGAAGATATTCCGCTGCTGGCCGCCGAGTTATTGCGGGAATTTGGCAGGCAGTACGGCAGGCCACGAATTGAAATCTCATCCGAAGCACTTGCGGCGCTGCAATTGCATTATTGGCCCGGCAACGTGCGCGAATTGAAGAATGTGTTGGAGCGCGTGTTGATCCTGAATCCGCAGGCCGCGCGCATTGAGAGAAAACATCTGCCGGTATTGGTGTCGCGCAGCACAGGCCGGCACGCTGAGGAATTTTCATCGCTGCAAGAGGCGCGGGAGGCGTATGAGCGCGATTACATTCTGCGCAAACTGGAAGACAGCCACGGCAATGTAAG
>JBDTBI010000296.1:0-9576 GCA_039924215.1 Acidobacteriaceae bacterium | reverse complement strand
CGCTAGTTGCCAGTTATATTCCTGCGCATAGCGCGGCATCGGTGAACCCGGTAGATGCACTGCGTGCGGAATAGCTACCGGAGATCGGCGCGCCGCTGGGAGCGGTACCAACAATCACTGTTGCGATGCTCGGCCAGCAAATTCGCAGTTCTCGGTTGCCACTTTGATCGTTTCCCCTTCTTTGATGAACGGGGGGACGCGGATTTCAAGACCCGTTTCCAGGCGGACGAGTTTGGTGCCGCTGCCGCTGGAAAAATCGCCGTGGGCGGCCGGTTCCGCGTAGGCAACCTTCAACTCCACAAACATGGGCAGTTGCAAGCCGATTGGATTACCGTTGTACTTGAGCAACTGGAGCAATGCGCCCTCGATCAGCAGGTCCAGCGCATTCCCGATTATCCCTTTGCTGAGTGAGAGCGTCTCGTAGCTCGCCTGATCCAGAAAGTGGGACCCTTCGCCGTCGCTGTACAGGTAGGAGGCGGGGACCAACTCGAGGTCGGGCTCCTTGAACTTGTCACTTGCCTTGAATGTTTTTTCAAACACGGCGCTGGTAAGAAGGTTGCGCATCTTGAGCCGCACCAGGGTCTGACCGCCGCGAGCTGTCGGCTTGGTGATGTCTGAGTCCAAACAGGCGTAGGGAGCGTCCTCGTACTCAAACATGATCTTGCGCTTGATGTGAATTGCTTCGATTAATCCGGCCATGAACTCCTTAAAGATTGGCTCTGAACGATAGGTGCGAGCCTGATCGATTGTTCCCACAGTATACGGGCAAGCTCACCTTCAGAAAGACAGGGGCGCTGGAAGAGCGGGCAATCCTGCCCTGGAAGAATTCACGCAGCGATACCGGCTCAGACAGCTTCCGGTTCGTCCATACCTTCGAGCGATCCGATCTTTCTCCCACACCGAGTTTCTAGCTGCGTGTCATGGGCGGTGGAAACGGCCCACCAGAATGCCCTTCCCGAGGATGTGGCCCTCCATTGCCTTGAGCACGTCCGGCTGGGTTGCGTCCGGGCCCAGAGCCAGTTTGGTGTCCAAAGCAAACAGCTCAAACGTGTAGTGATGATACGGGCCAGCGGCGGGCGCGCCCATACCCACGTAGCCTACCGTTTTGTGCGTGTTCACAGCCTGGATTGCGCCATCCGGTAGCTGCGCCTGCGCGGGCACCCCTTCGGGAAGCTCACGCGCAGTGCCTGGGATATTGAAGATCATCCAATGCAACACCTGGTTTGTGGTACGCATCAGGGAGGTATCCGGATCATGCACGATCAGGGCAAAACTCGACGTTCCATCAGTCACATTCGTCCACGTCATAGGCGGAGAAACCGCCGTTCCCTCCGCCGCCTGCGTATATTTATTGGGAATGATGCCGCCATCTTGAAACGCGGTGGTTGTAAGTGTGAGTCCGGGCATTGCCTTGGCCGAGGCATTGGGGGCCGGTGCATCGGCAGCCTGGGCCTGCGCACGCGGCGCGAGCGTCCACACTCCCAGCATTGAAAGCATCAGTACACTTGCTCTCCACAATCTCATCGCCAACTCCTTTAGTACGAGAAATTAGTCGATTCGGCTCGACTTTGCAACGGCAAAGAACAGAGATGCTTAAGGTCGGGAGATTGGATACCTTGACTATCTACAATACATCGTGTAGATAACCACAGTATGGGGAAACCAAGCGATCTTGTGCAGGGCACGCTCGACCTTCTGATCCTGAAAACTCTTTCCATTGAGAGCCGCCATGGATGGGCCATCGCCAAACGTATCCAGCAGATATCGGGCGAGGTGCTGCAGGTGCAGCAGGGATCGCTCTACCCGGCGCTGCACCGGCTGGAACAGCAAGGCTGGATCAAGGCCAAATGGGCGGAGAGCGAGACCGGACGCCAGGCGAAGTTTTATTCCCTGACCGCTGCGGGCCGCAAACAACTGGAGTCGGAAGCCGCAAACTGGAACCGGCTGTCGGAAGCCATCACGCTGATCATGCAGGAAGTGTAAAAGTATGCGCTGGACCCATAAACTTCGGATGCGGCTGCAAACGCTTTTTCTTCGCGGACGGGCCAGCGATCATTTGCAGGACGAGCTGCAGTTTCATCTCGACCAACAGATTGCTGAGAACGTCGCCAACGGCATGAGCCCGGAAGAAGCTCGCAGCGCCGCGCTGCGCCGCTTCGGCAATCCCGCGGTGCTGCGCGACCAGGCGCGAGAGGCGTGGAGTTGGGGCTGGCTTGAGTTTCTGCTGCGCGATCTTCGTTTCGGCATGCATGGCCTGGTGCGGACTCCTGGCTTTTCCATTATGGCGATTCTAGTGATGGGGCTGGGCATCGGGGCCAACGTGGCCCTGTTTACAGTTATCCATTCTGTATTGCTGCGGCCGTTGCCCTTCAAACATCCGAACCGGCTGGTGCGGGTTTACGAAGCGGATCGCCGTACGGGCTTCCATGACAACATCATGGATGGCGGGTCGTTCGCGGTCTGGCAATCTCAAGCACGCAGCTTTGAGCAGATGGCAATCAAGAAGACAGTGCAGTACGACTTGGCCGGGACCGAGGGCCAACTGCCCGAAGTGGTCGATGCCGAACTGGGATCGTGGAATTTGTTCCCTCTGCTGGGCGTTCAACCGGCGCTGGGCCGCTTCTTCAGCGCAAGCGATGACCGCCCGGAAGCGAATGCGACGGTCGTGCTGACCTGGAGACTTTGGAAACGGCGCTACGGCGGCGACCGTAACGTGCTGGGTAAAACGGTTCTGATCGATGCGAAACCGTACACAGTTCTAGGGGTCCTACCGGCGTGGTTCACCTATCCAAATGCCCGGGTGCAGTTATGGACGCCGCTGTATCACGAACGATCCGCGGGAAGTATGCAGTCTTTTTTCTCGCATAACTTCGACGTGGTGGGACGATTGAAGCCCGGCGTCACCATCGACCAGGCAAATGCTGAACTGAACCTGGTTCAGCAAGGCATTCGCAAACGGTTCCCAGAAGGTCCGGTGAACGATGCGATCAACATTCGTCCCATCCTCAACGCCGAGACCTACAAGGTACAAGCCGGTCTCTATGCTCTGTTCGCCGCTACCGGGTGTCTGTTGCTGATCGCGTGCCTCAATATCGCGAACCTGCTGATAGCTCGCGCCGCAACCAGACGCAGGGAGACGGCGATTCGCACCGCCCTGGGCAGCAGCCGCGCCCGCATTCTCCGAGAGCAGATCATCGAAAGTCTTCTTCTCTCGTGCGCAGGCGGCGCGGTTGGTTTCCTGCTTGCTTCTGGAATTCTGCAATGGATGATTCAGGCGCGTCCGGACATTCCCCGCGTCGATTCTATCCATATCGACGGCATCGCTGTGCTGTTTGCTGTCGGCCTCATGCTGGTTTGCGGATTTCTCGCTGGACTCGTGCCCGCACTTTCCTCCAGTGGCAAACACATTCTGCAAGCGCTGCAGGAGTCGTCGCGCTCCACCAGCGGAGGCCGCTCTGGCGTGCGGTTACGGCGCATGCTGCTTTCTCTGCAGATTGGGCTGACAGTGGTTCTGCTGATTGGCGCAGGGCTGCTGCTGAAGAGCTATCGCCACCTGCGTTCGGTCGACCTTGGGTGCGCCACGAACGATGTGCTGACCATGCGTATCAACTTACCCAGAGGCACTTATAAGACCGGCACCCAAATGACCGCCTTCTATGAACGACTGCTGGAGCGAGTGCGTTCCCTGCCAGGAGTGAAAGCCGCCGGGCTGACAAGCGGGTTGCCTGGCGACGGCCAGGGCAGGGACGATGTGTATCACATCGTCGACCACCCCCCATTGCCGCCCGGAGTGGTGCTGGACGCATCGACCCGCTTTGTCGATCCCGGCTATTTCCACGCGATGCAGATTCCGCTGCTGCAAGGACGCGTCTTCAGGCGGGAGCAGCAGTTGGAGCTGGTCCCGGAAGCCGTGATCAATGAAGCATTGGCTCGCGTGCAATTTGCAGGGGAAGATCCGATTGGAAAACACATCGCGTCCGGGGTGAGCGATAACGATGAGACCTACGAGATTGTCGGTGTCTCGGCCAATACGCTGGAGGATGTGTCTGGCAATCCTCGCCCGACGATCTACTACTCGATTTCCGTGGGATCGGCCCGGACGGCCGCTCTTGCGGTGCGCGTTGCGGCACCGCACGATCCCTTGAATCTCGCGCTTCCTGTGCAGAAGGCTATATCCGGCATCGATCCGGCTCTACCGGTTACAGATGTGCTCACGATGAACCAGCTCATCAATCAGTCCACTGGAGACGCCAGCTTCTCCGCCACGCTGGTGCTGGCGTTTGCAGTAATTTCTCTGCTGCTTGCGACGGTTGGCCTGTTCGGAATCCTGTCATACATCATCGAGCAGCGCACAACGGAGATCGGGATTCGGATTGCGCTGGGCGCCGAGCGGGGGCAGGTGATGCATCTGATATTGAAAGACGGCCTTCGGCCCGCAGTGCTCGGCCTGGTGATTGGGTTGGCGGCCAGTGTGGAGGTTGCGCGCCTGCTCCAGTCGATGCTGTACCAGACACCCGGACTGGACCCGCTCGTTTATCTCATCGTCAGTGGAACGCTGCTGCTGGCGGCAACTCTCGCGTGCGTGGTTCCGGCCTGGCGTGCCTCCCGCGTCGATCCAATGGTCGCGCTGCGGAAAGAATAGATCCTCTCCCGCTACACGCGATTCGAAGCGCTCGCTTGTAAAGTCATTCGATCAAAGTGTGGCGAACGCGACGGTTTTCTATCCATCCTTCAAGATGATGCAGAAGGAAGCCGACGCCAAAGCCGGTGAGAGGATTGAACTCTCCAACGTGAATTGCGCCGGTCGTATTGCTCCCGGTTTGGATCGCGGGAATGGTCACATGGGAGGAGTCCGCGCCGGTACACCTGGCTCCCCTGGTGCGCAAATGAATGGACGCGGGATGATTGCGGTTCCAAGTGCGATCGGGAATGGACACAGAAAAGCCAGCCATCTTCCAGGAGGCAATGGCTTCTTGAACGGAGCCATCCAGGGTCCACAATGCATGCAGCCGCTGCGGGCCGCACCCATGATCCATAAACGTGAAGCAAAAACCACCGGGCAGCCGACGTGTCTTTTGAATGACGGTCGCAACAGAACCTAGCAACCAGCGGCCAACGCGATCCCCGGAGCCGTCGTTGAAAATTACATTGCTGCCATCAAAGTAGGCCGCATAGCGATGGCCGTCGCAGTCCACGAAATCTGAGTGGTCACCCAAGAGTACCGTGTCAGCAGTGGGGGCCATTGCGCGCAACAGGCGCGGTTCACCAGAGTTGGAAAGGATTTCAAAGGACATGTGTCGAGGAGTTCTTCACTCCCCGCAGTCAGCTTAACACTGGAATGGTGATGGTCTGACCAGCAAGGATCTTGTCAGGGTCTGCGATGTTATTGGCTTGAGAAATCTTCTGATATTTATTGGGCGTGCCGTAGAACAACTTGCTGACCTTCGACAGATTGTCGCCGGGCTGGATGGTATAAGCCTGATCTGCGCCACCAGTGGCTGCAATCTGATGCTGCAAATCTGAATATGTGGGATCGATGCTCTTGATGACATCCCAAACGCGGTTGGCAACCACGGTGGACGGTACCGTGCCTTTCAAGAGCAACTTGTCGCCGCTCAGACTAGGCTCTTCCACGGTGGCTCCCAAAGAAGAAAATTGTAGGATGGTCTCAACGACCGGGGCATATTTTTGTTTCAGTTGTGCCAGATCAGCCATAAGCGGATCCTCCTAGTGGGTATGGGATGCGGGTTCTATCAAAAGCGGCTGCTCTGAATTGTGAAGATGCAGCGGAAACCTAGGAATTTCATCCAAGCATGGATACGACTCAGGGCCGACTGGAATGGTCTGCAAGGTTTGCATCGATGCGGGGCGCACAACGGCACTGGACTTCGCCAGCGAGCTTGGATCACCGGGTGCAGACTGAATCCAGGCAAAGCACGTGGCCTGTGCAAAGAAACGGACAGTCCGGTGAAACAGGCGGCTTCTCTGCACGGAGAGCCTCTGCCGGTTCGATGGAAGCGGCTCGGCGATCGGGGAGCAGTCCAGCGATCAGGGCGCGAAAACTTGTTGCCGCTTCCGTGTCCGAATTTGGACACGGCTGTTCGGAATTGAACACCGCACTACAGCTCTCTAATCGCAGCGGAGGGCCACCATGGGATCGACTCGTGTGGCGCGGCGGGCTGGGAGCCAGGCCGCGAGCAACGTCATGCCGCTGACGATGACGATAGCTCCGGCGTAGGTAAGTGGATCGAGAGCGCTGATGCCATATAGCTGCTGTTTGATGACTCTGACAGCGAGGAGGGTGAGCGGAAGGCCAAGGGCGACGCCAAGAACGAGCAGCCAGAGCGATTCACGGAGGACCATCCAAAGGACGGTGCGGGTTTGAGCGCCGAGGGCGAGGCGAATGCCAATTTCGTTGGTGCGGCGGACGACGTTGTAGCTCATTACGCCGTAGAGGCCGATGCAGGCCAGCGCCAGAGCCAGCAACGAGAAGATTCCAGTAAGGCGGGTAAGCAGGGTTTCGTGGCTCATCATGGAATCGACCTGCTCCTGAATCGTGCCGACCTGGAGGATGGGCAAGTTCGGGTCGACGGAGGCAACGGCAGCTCGAAGTTCGCGAATGGTTTGCGTCGGGTCCCCAGTGGTGCGCAGGTTGATGGTGTTGACAAAGAGATTCTGGTTTTCTACGGGAACGGGACCGGAACCATTCTTTTCCATTGGAGCAATCTGGGCCAATGGCAGATACACCATGGGATACACTACTTCGTCTCGCGGGCTCTCGGACTTTATATCGCGAGCAACACCGACGATCTGCAATGACCCGACAATGCCCTCGATGTTGAAGGTCCGACCAATGGGGTTCCCGCTGGGGAAAAAGTGCCGGATGAGGGCCTGGTTGACGACAGCGACTTTGAGACTGGTGGAGCTATCGTCCGGTGTAATGGCGCGACCGGCGACGATAGGGATACCAACGGTTTCAAAATACCCTCCAGTGACGCGATTCAGCGTGATATCCATCGGTTCCTTCGGCGCTGGAATATATCCCGGTATGGCAATCGTGGAGCCCCATACGCTGGTGCTGATGGGCGGGTCATTGGAAAGTGCCACTGAGCGAACGCCAGGAAGAGCATTGAGCCGTTCCAAAAGGCGCTGATTCAGAGCGGGGGCTTGGTCGGGTTTGTAGCCGGCCAGCTTTGCGTTGAACGCTGCCAGCAGCAGATGCGTGCGCGCAAACCCGTAGTCCTGATCCTGAAGGTTCTGCAGGGTGCGAAGAAAAAGGCCGGCGCCGACAAGCAGCACGAGGGAGAGCATTACCTGGACGGTGACCAGGGTTTTGGGCCAGAAATGCGAGGAACGATCTCCGCTGCCCTGGGCGACGCGAGCGTTCGAGCTGAGGCTGGATGCGGCTCCGGTGCGCGCGGCGGCCAGAGCGGGACGGACCCCAAACAGCAAGCCGGTTGCCAGCGAAACGGCAAGGGTGAAGAGCAGAATCGTGGTGTCTGGCGTCGGACTCAGAGTGGTGTAGCTGACACCCTTAACGACAAAAGCAATCAGGACGCGAGTCGCAACGAAAGCGACGCCCAGCCCTAGCAGTCCACCTGTAAAAGAAAGCAGAAGCGTTTCGATCAAACTCTGGCGCACAATACGAGCGCGACTGCTGCCGAGAGCAAGGCGGGTAGCGATCTCGCGCTGACGCGAAGCGGCGCGAGCCAGCAGAAAGTTGGCCAGGTTGGCGCAGGCGATCAACAGGACAAAAACGACGACGACCATGAGGATCTTGAGCGAGTCGCCATATTGTGCGCGCAACTGCGATACGCCACCTGCCGAGGGAAGTAGCTGAACTGTTTTGCGATTGATCTCCTGCTGGCGGGCAGGGGAAATGACCGAGCCTTCGCCGGCGCGAATGTAATTTCGGATTTGCTGATCTAGCCACTGCTGATCGCTTGCCAGAGTGACCTGCGGATTGCGGCGTGCGAACATGTGCAGAAAATAGTACTTGCGAGGCACAAGCATGGAAGGTTGCAGCATAATTTGTGGCTGCATGGTGATGGGGACCCAGAAATCGGTCACGTGAAGCCCGCTCCCCTGCTTGAAGCCGTTGAACCGTTCCGGCATGACTCCGATGACGGTGAAAGAAAAGCCGTTGATGGAAATGGTTTTGCCAAGAATGGCGCGGTCGGAAGAAAGATACTGCTGCCAATAGTGGTGGCTGAGGACAACGACAGGATTACCGTCCACGGTGGTGGCATCGGAAGGAGTGATAGTGCGCCCGAGCAGCGCGTTGGCTCCGAGGACATGAAAGTAGTTGCCGGAGACGAGGCTGCCTCTGCTTGCGTCGCGGACTGGTCTTCCTGATCTTTACCCTTTGCGGCGAAGCGGACGCCTACCAGGCTTAGGCCACTGAAATAAGAAGCAACTCCCTGGAAAGGGCCGGGATCGGCTTCGAGCTGGCGGGCAAAGTCGTAGGTGAACATACGGTTCGTGCCAAGGTCGACGCCACCGTTAATGCCGGCTCCGACGGAGTTTCCAAAAGAAACGAGCTGCTGGGGGTTGCGGACGGGAAGATCGCGCAGCACGATTTGATGGATCAGCGTGAAGATCGCCGTATTGGCGCCGATGCCGAGAGCCAGCGAGAGCAGAGCGATGGCGGTGAAGCCGGGGCTCTTGGCAAGCATGCGGCAACTGACGCGAATGTCCTGGAGAAGACCGTCCAGCGTGGATTCCCAGCGGGAGGACCAGACCTGATGCTTGACCGCATTGCGGCTGCCTACCTCCACCAGCGCGGCGTGGCGGGCTTGATCGGGAGTCATGCCGGCATCTTGTTTGTGGGCGGTGGAGGCCGCCACGTAGCTGTCCAGCTCTTCGTCGAGTTCGTGTTCGACACGCTGCTTTTGAAAGAGCGCTTTCAAGCCTGCGATCAAGTTGGTAAGCGAGTTCATGCGGGTCCTCCTGCGGCCAGATTCCGCATCACGCTTCCAGGATGCGAGAGATCGCCGCAATCTGACGCTGCCATTGCTCGGTTTCCAAGGCGAGTGCTTTGCGGCCCTTCACCGTGAGCGCGTAATACTTTGCGCGGCGGTTGTTTTCTGTGGCGTGCCACTCGGACTGGACATGGCCCGCGCGCTCCATGCGGCTGAGCGCCGGAAGCAGCGAACCGGGATTGACACGGAAGACTCCATCGCTGATTTGCTCAATGCGTAAGGCTACCCCGTAGCCGTGCATGGGCTCTAGCGCGAGGGTCTTGAGGAGCAGCATTTCCAAGGTTCCCTGGACCAGGTCGCTCGATTTGGAATCGGTCTGTTTCTCTTCGATGGTTTTGACGGACATGAACAGTTCCTCTTGATTACCAAGAGGATAAATCATGTTCCCCTTGATTGTCAAGAGGAGACAGCGTCGTGCTTGAAGCCGTGATTACGATGGTTGGAAGGAGCGCCTGACCTGGGCGCAAATCTTTTTTAACAAACCTATTTCTACAATAGCTATCCTGTGGCTATAATCCTCTTCCATATGGCAAAGAATCCGGAACACCGCGATCTTTTCTCCGGCGCATTGGAAATGATGATCCTGCAGTCGCTT
>JBDTBI010000295.1:0-2957 GCA_039924215.1 Acidobacteriaceae bacterium | reverse complement strand
TTCGCTTTTGCGGGATCGACTTGTTCCAGGATCTCCGCACAATTCCTGAGGCCGGCGTAGAACCAGGCGTTGAGCATAAAGCTGTATTCCCAATCGCGCAGGTCCGCGACGCACCCAGCGGGGGCGAAACCATAGCTCAGCGGCTGCGCTCCCTCACCGCTGGCCGCCCTTGCTGTCTTCCTCGCACGGACAATGAACTCACAACCGTCAATGATCTTTGGCGCGACGCGCCGAAGCCAGTCGTTGTCGCGGGTAAACCGGTAATGGTCCGCAAGCGCCCAGAGAACTCCTCCCTGATCAATGGTGTAGATGGGCCAAAACCGATAGAAGCCGCCTTCTTTCGAGTGATAGTCGCCTTCCGGCATAAACTCACCCTGAGTTGCGAGGAACGCCTCCAAACAGCGCTCGGCGAGGTGATGCAGTCCCCGCATATCCAGAGCGCGAATGATCGGGCTACTCTCGCTGCCAATCGATCCGTAGTTGAACATGGCGACGTTTGGGAAGTATTGATCGGTGTGGCCATTTTTCGTCAACGTGAGAAGAAAGTGCTGCATGGTCGCGTTGAAAAGATGCTGCAGGTGGGGGTCGGGAATCTGAATGTGCATCGACTTGGCCGCCCTGTCTTTCCAATACTGCGCAGCGACGGTATGTGCGTGGCTATAGTCGAGGCTGCTGAGTTTTGAAGCTTCTTCAGGGGAGGGCTCCCAGCCCGGAACAACCGTGTGAATTACGTGCTCCTCGCCTGGATCCAGATGCACCTGATAGCGCACGGCGTTATACGCAGGAGCCAGAGATAAGGTCCCCTTCTGATGCGTGTCAATGGAGCAGACAAGGACTTCCGTCTCGCCTGTCGAGGCAACTACGAGATTGTCGTGAAGGCCCGTCGTCCACCCCTCCTTCGGATTGGAAGGGAGAGGTCCATACGAAACATGGTCAGGAGCCGCAGGTTTCCACGGGCGAATAAAATAGGTCGCTATCTCGCGGGTCGGAGAGCAATTCCGAATTTTGAGTGTGGAAATCAGAATTGCCGGCTCATTGCCGACCTGTTTCTCTTGAGGCTGGTCCGACTGGAGGAGCGCACCAAAGTCTATCCGCTCAAATGCCAGGTTATTTTGGCTCCAGCGAGTCGTGAGGATGGGCCGCCAACCCTCTTCAAGCTGCTGCTCTTTCGGGACTACCCACTGGGTGTGCGTATCTTCGTTCTCGAAAGCATGTGGCGCAGGTGGGACTTCAAACAGAAAGGGCTGCTCTGCCGTATCAAAGAACACGGCAAAACTCGGCATCATCGGGTCGCCGGTCAGCGGATCGCCATTCCCGACAACAACGTGACCATCCGGCGCGATACCAAATTTCTGATTGTTCGCCTCCACGCCCACGAAGGAAAGAGTGACGCGTTTCGCCTGAATGTGCGTATAGGCGCCTTCCATCGATTGTTCCGGCTTCTGCGCGACGGCGTCGATAATGCGCAATCGCCCGTGGTTTTGTGCACGGTAGGCTGGCTGGTCGAGTTCAGACTTGCTGCTTCTCACGTATAGGCCGTAATCGACAATATCGATCGGCTCGCCTTCAATGGCCTCCCCGGGAAGGAAGGAGCAGTCCCCGCCTGAGGATCGGATCGTAAAGATGGAGCGGTCAACGTCCATCCCAGACGCATACAGAAGAGAAACGGCCAGGCCAGAACTTTCTCCTTGTTTGGATGTCCACCGACCCGATTCATTCAGACTGACATTTCCGACGGGATGTACAGCAACAGTTTCTCCATTGTAGGTTTCGATATGCCCGTTCCAGGGGCCCTTCTTCGCATGGCCCCAGTCAATCCGGATGTCGCCCGATTTCCAGATCGAAGGCCCATGAATCGCAAATTCCACAATCTCGGCTTGCTGATCGTCCGCAAACCGAAGCCGAACTTTGCACGTGCGCCGCTCCTGGAATTGGTAGGTCCACGTCTGGTCCTGGATGTTGAGGTGAGCGCCATTGGTCAGCCCCTTTTCGAACGCCCGCCAGGAGCCTTGAAGGGTGGTGAGGCCATCCCAGTACTCCAGAAAGACTTTCGCGGCGTCAGGCGGGGTCGCGGCAAAGCGAATCATCACTTCGCGGACCGTTCGGAACTCCGGCCATTCGAAGCCGAAGTCTGCATCGTAACCCTTTCCGCGCAGAGAAGAGAGCGGGAAAGCTTCAGCCCGTTCGTGCAGGCCGTTGACCCCATCCGGGTTGACCCAGGACTGGAATTGCCCATAGCGGGCGAGGTTCACAGTCTGGCCGGAAGCAGCTTTGCCCAGCCACGAGCGTTGCGAACTTTGCGCCAGTGCGGCAAGATGGGCGCGCAGGAGCGGCGGCGTGCAGACACAGCCGAGAACGAATTGTCTACGATTCATCTTTGAGTTTTTCCTGACGATTCTGGACGGTAGTGGTGGGTGTAGTACGCATGGGCACGTCGTAGGCACTTAAATGTTGGTTGAAGAGATTGAATCCCTCAGATCGCAAGTCTAGTCGTCCATAATCTCCCAGGAAAATCAAAAAAACCCAATTCTTCCATTCCAGCCCGGTTGACCGCCGATACGGAAGTTACTTTTTCGTACCCCAACAGCGCTACTGGGTGGCGACGCAAGCTTGCGGGAACACGGCTGCGAATCCCTCTGCTACGTTGCGCGTCTGGTACTCCACAAACTTACCGAATCCGGCGGCAACGTGTGTCTCCGTGACGTGGATGACGTGCTACAACGGCGCAAGAGGGTAGCAGAGGCGAAAACGAAGCAATCCGCGTTTGTGTTTTCGGGCGCGGGCATTTCGGGACACATCGCGCTCTCCGTCTTGCCCTGGCGAACGTGGATGACACCGTGAGGGCATTATGAGGGCGGAAACATATGAAAGCCCGAAAAGCCAGGATCTCCTGACCCTTTGCAAATCGCGTGGCAGGCTGCGGATCGATGACGAGAAACAGAATTCCCGTAATGAGC
>JBDTBI010000294.1:0-2679 GCA_039924215.1 Acidobacteriaceae bacterium | reverse complement strand
AACTGAAGGCGCAGATTGTTCACCAGCGAGGGACGGATCACCGCAGTCTCGCCGAACTCCTGCGAATAAGTTTGCTTGCGAAATATGCGATCCACTGAAGGAAGGCTGTTGCCACCCACCGTTCCGTTGGGATTCGTGTCATGGAAGCTATCGACATTGCTATGCAGAAAGAGGTTATTCGCAGCGTCGATTCGATGGTCCAAACGCAGGAAAGCCAGCCATGAGCGATAGTGACCGATAAAATTTCCCGGAGCGATCGGCGAAGTTACCGGAGAAGCACGGTCTTGCCGGCTGGCTTGCCCGGAAAGAAAGATTTGTGTTTTTCCGTCGGTGCCCAACGGGCCTGAAATTGACGCCGCACCCTGCTGGAGCGTGTCGTTTGTAATATCGTTCCCGCTGCCTGCGGTGGCGGGCATAAAGCCGGACAGCTTCGCTTCCGGGGCTGAAGGGCGCCAGAGTCCCAACACTTCTCCGTGGTAACGGTTGCCACCACTCTTCGTCACGATGTTCACAACTCCGCCGAGTCCGAAACCGTAATCGGCGGAAAATGCGTTCTGAATAACCGTCATCTCCTGAACCGCCGCAAGTGGAAGATTCGTGAAGATCGTCTGACGCCCCCACGTGTCAACACCGTTTGCGCCATCTATCTCAAACCATGTCTGGCGACGTCCTGAACCATTCGTGGTGAAGAGGTCCTGGTTCATAAATACGTCTCCCTGATTCAGCGCAGGGCGGTTGGCGGAGTTGAGCAGTGGCAGATACGTAATGCGGCGATTGAGCAACGGAGTTTCCTCCATCTCTCGCGCGCCAAGGCGGTCGCCCAGTTGTGGAGTGTCGGTGCGCACATTGCCGACCGTACCGGTGACAGTGATGTGAGTCATGCGGCTGGCAAGATTCAGCTGCAGATGAACGTTCGCAAGTCGGCCGCCGACAAGGCCGATTCCCTGAAGGTGAGCTTTGGCAAAGCCGTGCTTTGCCGCGACAATTTCGTAGTCCCCCGCAACGGGAAGTCCGGGCATGGAGAACTTTCCATGGCCGTCCGCAATCTCTGCGCGAGAAAGCCCGCTGCGCACGTTTGTCACGGTGATCGCGGCACCGGAAACTGGCTGATGATTCGGATCTTCCACCAGCCCCTGAATGGTCGCCGTATCGGGCGTCTGCGCCAGCAAGGCAACGGACACTCCGCAAACCAGAGCTACCAGGATGATGAAAGTAGCGCGCAATTTATTTCGCTGCGTGGTGTGAATGCAGCGATCGGAGATATCGGACCACATCGAGGACCTGTTGATGGTCGAGGCGGTCCTTGAAGGCCGGCATGGCTCCGCTGCCTTCGTTGATGAAGTGCACCAGAGCGGCATTGGATTGGGCCTGGACTTTACCGGAACGAAGGTCGGCCACGTGCAGGCTCTTTCCTACGTCACTCCCGCTGCCATCCGCACCGTGACATACCAGGCAATTGGCTTGAAAAACACTCGACCCGTTCGTGTTTGACGCGTGAGTTTCGCCTGCCCTCACTGCAGCCGGCTGGCTTAGAAACAGAACAACCACGCATAGTATCGCCAATGGAAAAGCTACTCGTTTCACGGAAATTTCCTTTTCATCAAAGTCTTGTCGATATCGACCATGCTATCGCAACTTCGGCCTCTACTGATTCACTCCGCTGGCGAGAAAGCCGCCGTCGACAACTAGGATTTCTCCAGTTACAAAAGAAGCTGCGTCCGAAGCGAGGTAAATTGCGGCGCCTACCAGCTCCTCCACCTTGCCAAAGCGTCCCATTGGAGTTCGCATCAGAAATTCTTTGCCGCGATCCGTTCGGTCCAGCAGCTCCGTATTCAGCGGGGTACGAAAGACTCCGGGAGCGATGGCATTGACACACACGCCATGGCGCGCCCACTCAATAGCCAGCGATTTGGTCAGTGATGCGACCGCGGCCTTGCTGGCGGCATACGCGGCAACTTCATACAACGCAACAAAAGTCGAGAGCGACGCGATGTTGATGATGCGTCCGTACCCGCGCTCCACCATGTGACGGCCGAAGACCTGACAGCAGCGCAGAGTCCCCGTCAAATTCGTATCGAGGATGGTCTGCCATAAGCCTTCGTCCAGATCGAGTGTCGGCGTTCGTTTCGTCATCCCCGCGCAATTCACCAGGATGTCGACTTTCCCAAAACTGGAGACCGTCTCCGCCAGAACATTTTGCAGCGAGGCGCGGTCGCCAACGTCGGAAGCTATGCTGAGCGATCGGCGACCTGTAGCCGCAACCATGGCCGCGGTTTCCTTAACCTGCTCGGCGCGACGAGAGGTCGGCACCACGTCAGCGCCCGCCTCGGCGAGACCCAACGCCAGAGCCTTACCAATTCCAGATGTTCCACCCACCACCACGGCGACTTTGCCGCTGACATCCAATCCCTTAATTGTCATTCCGGCCTTTTCTCCTCAGTAGAATCCTGCTTCCATCTGTATAGCACGCAGGTTCTTAGCGAGGAAAACCGCGGCCCTGATCTTCGCCGCCTTTTACCTGGCCGTATTCAAGCAACGTCACGATAATCACTCCGCCCGTAATATTGCCAAGGACAGCCGGCAGCAACCAGCGAAAATATTGCGCGATCGACACCTGGTGCTGGAGCACAGCCGCAAAGATTTCACCGCTGCTGGCAATGCAGTGCGCAAAACGGCCAA
>JBDTBI010000293.1:0-3186 GCA_039924215.1 Acidobacteriaceae bacterium | reverse complement strand
TGAAAAGGAGCATGTGTCCCTGAATATGGACGTGGGTTTCGGTAATTTCCCATTCGCCGGGGGCGACTTCAGTTCGTACGACACGGAAGGTACCGCCCTGATCCACTTTGCCAAGGAGCCCCCAGCCGAACTCCACGTCCCGAACAAGGTGGCCACGGAGGTCCTTGACGCGTTTCTGCCTGGCGTCCACCGTGACCTCCCCGGCCATGGCAGCAAAAACACGAGAGGCATAGGTAGGAGGGTTGAAGGCCGGATTGGGTCTGAAGCGCAGCGTGATCTCGCCATTGGATTCGCCCGCGTTTGTCCAGATAAAGCCCTCCGGCAGCATTTTCATCATAGAGACAGACTGGCTGTCATCATGCGCGCCATCTTTCCGCTGTTTTTCTCGAACCGAGGGATCATTCACAACGCTTTCCATCTTGGCGCGATCCTGGTCGCGTTCCTGAGATGTAAGGGGGCGACCATTTAGCCGGATAGTTCTTGAAACGGTGCCGTCCCGGGTCTGAACGACGAGCTTCAACACGCTTTTTCCCGGTACCGTGTCCGAATCGAGATACATCCAGTGCGAGTGGTCGTTTTGATTCGCGTACAGTTCGTTGTTGATCACCTGTCGGACGAGCTGATCGGTGGATGAAGCAGTTTGTGCACGGGTGGGCAAGCATGTTCCCGCAACGAACAGGGAAAGGAGGAGTACGACCCCTATTCTCCACCGGAATCGAGGCTGAAATCCCGTCGTATGGTTTCGATCGGCAGGGATTGTAGAGAGAAAAATTCGGTTCCGTGTTTGGTTCCGTGTTCGGTTCCGTGTTGAGATGGTATCCGCCTCCAAGTTTGCGGTGTTGATCCTGTAGCTTGTTGACCCTATAGCTTTAGGATACAGCGGCTTTGGAGGCGGCTGTGGTCCAACGTTGATACCAGTTCTCTCTGGTGGTCAAGGTCGGTGCCGGTTTGCAGGGGCGACGGCCAAATAGCACCTGATACAGTTCAATGTTGCCGCGCTGGAAGGCGTCCGCCGATCCCGCCATGTACAGCAGCCAGATGCGATAGGTCCTTTCGGAAACAGTTTTCAGCACCGTCTGGGTATTCTTCTGCAGATTTTCTACCCACAGGCGCAGCGTCCGCTCATAGTGGACACGAAGATTATCGACATCGCGGACCTCAAACCCGACGGACTCCGCCAGTTCCAGCACCTGGCCCAGAGGTACGAGCTCTCCATCGGGGAAGACAAACCTGTCAATGAAGGAGTCTTTGGCTGGCGGGGAGGTGGCAGACCGAGCAATCCCGTGGTTGAGGAACACGCCGTCCGGCGAGAGCATGCGCTGAACGATGTTGAAATAGGAATGCAGATTTTTCAGCCCGACGTGCTCGAACATTCCCACGCTGGCGATCTTATCGAAGCGCAGGGGTAGATCGGGAATGGTTCTGTAGTCTCTCAGCTCGACCGCGCATTTTTCCTCTAATTGTGCGTGACGAATCCGCTCAATGGCGATGGCAGCCTGCTCCTTGCTAAGCGTGATACCGTACGCCTCGGCGCCGAAACGGGAAGCGGCGTGCAGTAGCAGGCTTCCCCACCCGCACCCGATGTCGAGGAAGTGATCGCCGGATTGCAGCCCAAGCTTGCGGCAGATCAGCTCCAGCTTATTGGTTTGGGCTTGCTCCAGATCTTCCTCGGGTTCGCGGAAGTAGGCGCAGGAATAGGCGAGAGTCGGGCCGAGCCACGGGCGATAGAACTCGATGGGCAAGTCGTAGTGATAGGCGATCGATGCGCGATCCCGGGCCTTGGAGTGGCGCGGGCCGTGCCGCAACAGCCGGGCAAAGTCCGCCGAGGAATGCCAGAGCGCACGCAGGATGTTGTACCGGGAACCGACCGGACGGTTCAGGATGTAATGGACAACGGGGAACACCGAGAACAGATCGCCTTCCACGTCCAGTTCACCGTCGATGAAGGCCTCTCCGAGAGTACGCTCGCTGGGGTCTTCCATCAGCGCGTGCCAGGCTGCTGCCGTTTTGAAGATGAGGGTGCATTGCGGTTCTTCATTCGCGGAGGAGGCCCAATGCCATCCATCGGCGCTGCGAACCGCGAACGACGCCTCGTGGAATTCACTGAATAAGTCGTTGAATACTTTTGTTCGATAGGAATGGTCCAATGCAGATTGCATACGTGTCCTCTAACGGATGGCAAACCCAAGTTCGTGGTGTCTGCTGCAAGGTTTTCCGCGGAAGCTCCCGATCTACGTCCGTTATCGAGCTGATCTCCCAGTAGATAGGAGAATCTACGCGAATCTCGGGTTGCCTTCGATCCGAAGAATTGCCTTCGGTCCAGGAATTGCCTTCTCGCCACGATTTCCGACTTCGGGAGGATTGTACGCCGGAGTGAGAAATGCCGCCAAGTGCGCCAACGGCGAGACCTACGGTTCAGGCCGAGGGAGAAGTCAGCGGCGGCGATGCCGGCTTGAGAATCGCGGATTTTGTTCTGCGCGTAGGTGTGCGGTGTTCATTTTCGAACAGTGTTTCTTGAATTCGGACAGTTTCCGAAATGTCTCGTCACGCGAGTTGGCCTTATCTCGTTGATTCGCCGGGATCGGAAGCCCGGGGAACTTTGGCGGCTGAAATGCAGTATCTATTCTCAGCACTTTCCGTGTCTGGAGTGAACCGTGCAGAATTTTCGTCTGGATCTTCGCTACGCGTTACGACAACTGCGCAAGTCGCCGGGATTTTGCTGATTGCCGTTCTTACCCTGGCACTGGGGATTGGTGCCAACACGGCCATCTTCAGCGTGGTGAATGCGCTGATGCTGCGTCCGCTGGCATACCCGCAGCCGGACCGAATAGGCGCTCTGATTACGCACTGGTCTACAGCCAAAGGATCGGAGGACGACAACAGCGCCAATGGCGAGACGTATGAACTGGTCCGCGATGGAGTCCCGGCGGTTACGGTGGCGGCGTATAGCGGTACCGGCGGCGTCAACCTGCAGGCTGGATCGAGTGTGCAGTATGTGCAAGACCAACGCGTGTCCTCAAAGTATTTCGATGTTCTGGGAATTCCGCCGCTGATGGGCCGTGAATTTACAAAGGAAGAGGACCTGCCGAACGGACCGAACGTGGCCATCCTGAGCAATGCGCTGTGGCGGAATACATTTCACTCCGATCCGCACATCGTCGGTCGCGCTATTTTGCTGAAGGGTGC
>JBDTBI010000292.1:0-3367 GCA_039924215.1 Acidobacteriaceae bacterium | reverse complement strand
CCGAGGACGTTGATCCCGATCACGCAATGCTTGTGTACATCGAGAGGGTGATTGTCGCGAAACAAGTCTGGCCACCAGTCTGCCACGCGAGCTGAACCGGTAAGCGCATGGCAGATAAGGATGGCGTTATCACGGGCCTCGTTCAGTTGGCCGTAGATGGCATAATGCAGCGACGCATGAGGTAGCTCCCCCCCAGAATCCAGGACGAACGGTGCATCGTGGTTCAGCAGAAAATCGCCTTCGAAATCGGGTTGCGGGGGGTGCTGCTTCATTGCTACCGCCTTACTTAAGTTGCTAAAGACTATTTAGACTTTCTTACCTTTTCAAATGCGGATTCAAGATCGTCCGTCAGGTCGGCAATATCTTCGATGCCAATTGAAAGCCTGATCAGGTTCGGAGTCACCCCGGCGGAGGTCTGTTCCTCCAATGACAGCTGCTGATGCGTGGTCGAGGCTGGATGAATCACCAGCGATTTGACGTCCCCCATGTTGGCCAGAAGGCTGAAGAGTTGGAGTGAGTCGATGAATTTCTTACCGGCGTCGTACCCTCCACGAATACCGAAGGTGAGGATGGCACTGGAGCCAAGCGGCAAATATTTCTTGGCGCGAGCGTGGTATTTGCTGCTGGCAAGACCCGGATAGTTGACCCATTCGACGTCTGGATGCTGTTCCAGGAATTTTGCAATGGCCAATGCGTTTTCACAGTGACGCTCCATGCGAAGATGCAGCGTTTCAATTCCCTGCAAGAGAAGGAACGAATTGAAAGGAGAGAGGCAAGCACCGGTATCGCGTAAACCCTGCACACGCGCCTTCAGGATGAAGGCGAGATTGCCGAATGCTCCAGTGTAGGAGATGCCGTGGTACGAAGGGTCGGGTTCCACGAAATCAGGAAACCGGCCAGACTTGGCCCAATCGAATTTTCCGCTGTCGACGATGACGCCGGCGATACTGTTGCCATGGCCGCCGAGGTATTTCGTGGCCGCATGCAGCACGATGTCCGCGCCCCATTGGATGGGACTGCAGAGGAGGGGAGAGGGAATCGTGTTATCGACGATAAACGGAACGCTATGTTCATGGGCGATGGAAGCGAGTTTTTCCAAATCGACTACGTCGAGCTTGGGATTGCCGAGCGATTCCGTATACACGGCGCGGGTACGATCGTTGATCGCTTTCCGCAGTCCTTCGAAGTCGTCGCCATCGACGAATCGGACCTTGATGCCGAGTTTCGGCAGGGTGTAGTGAAACAGATTGAAGGTGCCGCCGTAGAGTGACGTGTTGGAAATGATTTCGTCACCGGCTTTTGCCAGTGTGAGAATCGTGAGCGTTTCCGCGGCTTGGCCCGAGGCTGTTGCCAACCCGGCGACCCCGCCTTCGAGGGCGGCAACGCGCTTTTCAAAAACGTCCGTGGTCGGATTCATGATGCGGGTGTAGATGTTTCCGAACTGTTGCAGGCCGAACAGAGCGGCGGCGTGGTCTGAATTCTCAAAAACAAAAGAAGTCGTCTGATAAATCGGTACGGTACGCGATCCAGTCGTCGGATCCGGGACTTGGCCGGCATGAACGGAGAGGGTGGCGGGTCGTTGTTGTTTCGTTTCGGTCATTCTGGAACTCCATTCGTACGACATTATTTTTTACTGCAAAGAGAAAAACCCGCAAGCAATGCGCTGCGGGTAGCTCAATTCTGAGGAGTAAAGGTAGGTGATTGAATCGTATGTCTCTTCAGAACAGCAGCAGCCCGCAAACACAATTTTGCATTCGCACAGACACACGCATGTTTTGGACGCATAGATTCATAATCTGCATTGCAGATTAGACGATAGGCTAAGCGATGTCAAGTTGCCCGAAGCCGACTTCGCGGCGTTCTTTGCGTCTCTTGAGCGGCAGATAACGGCACCAGTGCGCAGATTGTTCCTATATGATTCTGATACATGCCCGGAGCGTTTCGGGCCCGTTTCTCGCTTGTATGCTTCGACGATCATCCCAACAGGTTCTATGACCAAATTTGATTCGATTTCGACGGGTCCGTCTGCTCTTCCCGATAATAAATCCACTTACAACCGTTTTCTGCTGCTTGTTGCAGGGCTGGGCGGCCTGCTGTATGGGGTGGACGTTGGGATCATCGGCGGAGCACTGCCTTATCTTGAAGCTACATCCCATCTGAACGCAGAGCAGCTTTCAATCATTGTGGCCGCCGTACTGCTTGGCAGCGTGATTTCCACCTTGTTCGCTGGGCAGTTGGCAGACTGGGTGGGCCGCAAGCCCGTGATGATCGTCAGTGGGCTGACGTTCGTGTGCAGTATTCCGATGATCGCGCTTTCGCACGGCTATGGGCCATTGTTCTTCGGCCGACTTTTGCAGGGCATCAGCGGCGGCCTGATCGGGCTCGTCGTTCCTTTATATCTCGCGGAATGCCTGAAGGCGTCTACGCGCGGCAAGGGCACCGGAATCTTCCAGTGGCTGCTGACCCTCGGCGTGGTGGCTGCGGCTTTGATCGGGATGTACTACAGTTATCGGGTCGCAGCCGTGGAAAAGATCGCCGATCCTGCCACGCTGTTTCAGTTTAAGAACCAGGCGTGGCGGCACATCTTCTGGGTGTCCCTACCGCCTGGCATCCTGTTTGCCGTCGGCAGTTTCTTCATTGCGGAATCTCCGCGCTGGCTGTTCAAGCGGGGAAAGAGGGAACTTGCATATGCCTCGCTCCTTCGCTCTCGCAGCAAAGAACAAGCGGATGTCGAATTCAGGGAGATGGACGAGACAGCCCTGGCAGTCAGTGCGAAAGTTGCCTCTGATTCCAGGAGCAAGATAAAAGATTCGCTGCTGCGTCGCAAGTATGTGATCCCATTTCTGCTGGCTTGCGCGATCCTGATCCTGAATCAGGGAACGGGGATCAATTCGCTTATCGCATACAACACGGGAATCCTGCTGCAAAGCGGCCTCTCCGACGTGAGTGCGCATTGGGGCTATGTCGTTTTCACCACCGTCAATTTTTTGGTGACGATTATCGCCATGACGCAGGTAGACAAAAAAGGTCGAAAATTTCTTTTCATTCTGGGTACGGCAGGAATTACCGTCTCTCTGTTGGCAGTGGGTTCACTGTTCATTCATACTGAAGGCGCCAATGTGAATTGCCGCGATGCAATGCAATCGATGGTGCAGCCAGACCAGACGCTGACTTTGTCGTTCAACGCGGAGGAAGCAAAGAAGCTGTTAGCCGCGCAACAATACAAGGGGAAGACGATTCAGCCCAACAGGGCCTCGCTGGCGGTCATCTATTCTTACGGCGGTTTTACTGCGGCAACCAGCTACGTACGTTCCGACGAAAAAGGCGCAGCGCCCATCCACATAACCAGGGCCAGCGCTCTGCCCAA
>JBDTBI010000291.1:0-11974 GCA_039924215.1 Acidobacteriaceae bacterium | reverse complement strand
ACTTCCCTGCTGCAGCGACGCATGCGCATTGGATATGGCCGTGCCGCTCACCTGATCGACCTGATGGAGCGGGATGGAATTGTCGGGCCCGCCGACGGGTCTCGCCCGCGCGAGATCCTCAAGCCTGCCGGCTGGCTGCAGGAAGTCGAATCGTCCATGCGCTAGAGCATTTTCACAGATGGTGAAATGTTTTCGGGTGCCCCATCGTAGCGAAGCTAGGGTGGGATCGTAAAAAGCCAGCACTACAGTAACAGTAAAAATGCTTCCGTTAAGGAACCGGTGTGTGAGTCGCATTCCGCAATCCACAACACCCATAAATCAAAGCAACAAAAAAGGCGACCTAAAAGAGGGCGCCTTTTGTCTTTACCGCATCCCTTCGGCTATTGAATCAACTCATCGCCGCCTTGACTCGATCGGGCAGGAACGGTATCTGGCGTAGCCGCACGCCAATCGCGTCAAACACGGCGTTGCTGATTACAGCGGCTGTCGGATTTGTCGAAGGCTCACCGCCCCCGGTGGAGGGATACTCGGCTGAGTTATTCACCAGCACGATGTCGATGCTGTCCGGGATCTCTTCGAAACGCAGGATCGGATATCCCCGCCAGTCCCGGCTGGTGACGTGGGCGGTGTCGAAGGTGACTTCCTCGAGCAGCGTGCGGCTGAGCGATTGAATCACATTGCCTTCGATCTGATTTTTCAGGCCATCAGGATTGATGACAAGACCGCAATCATGCGCCACGACCACACGGTCAACTTTGATCCGGCCGCTGCTCGGATCGACCGTCACGTCCGCAATCGTCGCCACGCGGGTGTCGTCGCGATTCACCCAGGCAATACCGCGGCCGTGGGCGAGTTTGTCGCTGGGACCGGCCTTGGCGCCAGCGGGTCGGCTCTTCCATCCATACTCCTGTCCGGCAGCCTTCAACACGCCGATGGCGCGCGGATCCTGGAGATATCCCAGACGAAAGGCGAGCGGATCTTGCTTCGCCGCCGCCGCCAGCTCGTCGATAAACGCCTCCATGGCAAAAGTGATCTCGAACTGCGCCGGCGAGCGTAGCCAGGCGGTGAGCAGCGCCACGCGGCCTTCGTTGTGGGCAGCGACGTCGGCGTTCTCAAAGGTGTAGGCATAGCCGATGGGAGCCCCTGCCAGACCGGTACTTCCGGTGACGTCCGGGCGTCCTATCAGGGCGGCGGCAACCAGATGGGTATCGGAAGTGGTGGGAATCCACATGTGGTGCTGCCAGGCAGTCACATGTCCAGCGTCATCCAGCGCGCCCTGCAGATCTTGTACGATTGGCGGCTCCTTCGGCTCCCAGCCATGCGAGTCCCAGCGCATCCACTGCACGCGCACCGGCCTGCCCACCACCTGCGACATCACAGCCGCGTCCGCGACCACATGCTCAAGTCCGTTGCGGCCGTAAGCGCCGGATGCCTCAAACCAACGCACCTCGATGCCCTCAAGGGGAATGCCGAGCAGCTTTGCCATGTCTCGTCGCGTCTCGTGCGGCATCTGCGTGCCGGACCAGAAAGTGGCGCGGTCGTGCTTTACGTCGGCGATGGCGCACTCGGGGCCGATCGATCCGTGCATTTGGAAGGGAGTCTTATAGGTCGCCTTCAAGTTCCGGTTGGCATGGGCAAACGCGGTCGTTACGGACCCCTTGCTGACCGGGGAGATGCTGCGAACTGCGGGCGTCGTACGAACCGTCTCCCAGATGTCGTCCATCTTGGGCAGGCCATTCCAATTCGACCATTTGGCTTGGCCGACATCCGGGCCCGAGGGCTTGAGCGTCGAACCAAGCTTGGCAGCTGCCTGGATCGCCCCCCACTCGGTCTCGGCTACTACGCCCAGGAAATTGTGCTGCCGTACCACCTGCACGAAGCCCGGAATATTCTTGAGACCCGTCTCGTCGACGCTTTCCAGCGTGGCCTCTACCCCATAGGGACGCACCACGCGGCCATGCAACATGCCGTCCACCCGGACATCCTGAACGTAGGTGAACCGGCCCATGACCTTATCGGGGATGTCTTTACGCGCAATTGACCGGCCAACCACCGTGTACGTGGACGGATCCTTGGGATGCGCCTTGGGTGCGACCTTCATGGCGAAACGTTCGCCGCTGGCGCCAATCTCGATGTTGAGGCGCTTTTTTTCCACCAGCTTCCCGTAGGTTAGGGTGCGACTGGGAGATCCCAGCACAGAGATCGTGCCTTCCTTCGCGGCGAGCTGATTGGCTGGCACGCTGAAATGTTCGGCGGCGAGATCCAGCAGCGCCTGCCTCCCGGCAGCGGCAGCACTACGAATCTGCGGTCCCGCATACCGGATCGTCCTGCTGCCGTATGTCGGGCCCTGGTCCACAGTCTCCGACGTCGTTCCCATCACGACATCGAGTCGGTCGAACGGAAAGTCGAGTTCCTCTGCGGCAATTTGTGCCAGCGCCGTCTGCACGCCCGTGCCGGTTTCGACCTTGCCGGTGAAGAGCGTGGCCGAATTGTCCGGATGTACAGCCAGCCATGCATAAAGCTTTCCTGCCGGAGGTGGCGCCAGCGATCGTTGTGCTGCATCAGTCGGCAGCGCCTCCAGCGATTTTGACGCTGGTTCAACAGGCGCTTCCTGACCGAACAGGCTGAAAGTGACTACGAGACCGCCCGCTACGCGCAAGAAGTCGCGCCGGTTCAGCGCGAGCTCAGCCGTGGATCGCATGTCGTTGGGGTTCCCGCTCATTCGTTGACACTCCCGGTAGCGGCAGCCCGCTCGACCGCACGCACGATCCGCATGTGGGTGCCGCAGCGGCAGAGGTTGCCGTTCAGCGCCTGCTGAATGTCGTTTCGGGTGGGATGTGGGTTCCTTTTAAGCAAAGATGCCGCGTGCATGATCATCCCGTTGATGCAATAGCCGCATTGCGCGGCTTGTTCCGCAATGAAGGCTTTTTGTACGGGATGCGGGTCGTCAGCCGTGCCGAGCCCTTCCAGCGTGACGATCTTGGCATCGCCCACCGCGGAAACCGGTGTGATGCAGGAGTGGATGGCGTTCCCATTCATCAGGACGGTGCAGGCGCCGCATTCAGAAAGCCCGGATCCGAACTTGGGTCCGCGTAACCCCAGATTGTCGCGGAGAGCGTACAGCAGCATGCTTTCAGGTTCTACCTCGACGGCGGGGCGCTCGCCGTTTACCTGGAGGTGATTCGCTGAGGCATCCGGGTCTCCTTTCATTCGAGCGCTACGAAAAGCAAATAGCAAGAGCAAGGTGGCAATGAATATGCCGCTTCACTTGCTCTCGCCATTTCTGGATTGGCTCGAACGAATATTCCACACGAAGCTGAATTTTACTCCCTCATGTACGAGAGAGCTTCAGTTTCAACGGATCGAGTTTTTCGGATCAGGTCACCCAACAACGTTCGTGAGGTACCAGCAAGATCAGTAGCACGAAAAACCCGGGACAGCCCTTGTACGCCATCTTCGTTACGATATGCCGTTCACGCGGCGCTCACGTTCGACCACTTCGGTTACTGGGATTTACGGAAATATCTCCCCACAGTCGCAACAAACGGTCGAGCGGCAGCCGGCGTCGCAATGTGCCCTCCCAGAATGGTGGTAAACGGAAGATCGTGACCATAAAAAGTGCGGGTGTCATTCGTGTTCTGGTTGACAACGGCTCCGTTCAGATCGATCCCGGCAAAGAGCCCCTGGCTGCGCGAATAAGTGAGCAGCTCGGATTTCATGGTCAAATTCGTGGCTGCAGCTGCATTGCGGCCCACCGGGCCCGCTGAGGCAGCAGCATCCCCACCGATCTTGAATTTGCTCTGCAGTAGGTCCTGCATACCCTTCTTGTTGACTGCGATCAGCACCAGGTCGGTCGACTGCCCACCGATCTGGAAGCCGAAGCTACCTCCCGCCATTTGGATAAAGGCCGGAGCACTCCATTTGCCGCTGGGAGTCCTGCAGGTCACCACTCCCTGACCATAGGTTCCCCCGACAATGAAGGCTGCCTTCTTGTATGCCGGCACAACGGCAACACAGGTTGCATTGGCCATGATGCTCATAGGGATTGATTTTGCAGGGATGGACTCAATTTGGGTGATGACGTCGGATGCAGCGCTCAGGCGATTTATAAGATCCCCACGACTGGAAGCAGCAAACGCCTGTGAGCCCACGAATGTAACAGATATTGCACACATGGCTACGATAAATTTCTTCATAAGTATGTCAAGCCTTTCTCACTCGCATGTTTTCAGAATCGATTCGGTATAAGTGCTGTAGTTCTCGCCCACATTACCGGCGGACGTGTTCTACTTCCGCTTATCTAGGATGCCAGAAAACGCGAGCAAAGATGAACAAAACAAAAAAAAGGGTTGCAATCGGCGATTTCCTGCCCATTGCAACCCGGATTCTCCCAAATCCATAATCGGTAAAGTCATTACAACTCTCCCGAGGCATTTCGCAAAGAGTACAGACGTCCAACTTCTTTTGTAACGTTACTTTTGTTTCTGGAGGATGGCGTTCAATTTTCCGCAGTGTGAACAACCCTGGCTCGTGCCGCTCTCTGTCGCGCCTCTTGCTACGGCTTCGTCAGGCGAACGGGGCCTGGTTGCGGGGTTTCCTCCGAAACTTCCAAAGACCGGCCTTGCGCCCGCACCGAAAGAGCGGTCCGGTTCGTGACGCCCATCTTCCGCATCAGCCTCGTCACATAAGACTTGACCGTCCGTTCTTCAATGTTGAGGCTGGAGGCGATCTCCCGGTTGGCGCGGCCATCCAGCAGTAAATTCAATACCTGTTGCTCACGGCGCGTAAAACTGACGCTTGCCGCGGGACGGGGGGCCTGAGCGTCGCGCTCGGCCAGCAGGCGACTGATCAGCTCTGCCTGGATGCGACGCGGAGCCCAAAGCGACCCGGTTGCCACCAGGTGTACAGCTTTCTCGAACTGTCCCGGCGTGCAGGCATCATGAAGCATTCCCTTGGCTCCCCGCGTCAACACTTTCAAGATCGCCTCTTCGCCGCAGGCATGGGACATGACAAGAATGATGAGGTCCGGACGGGATGCATGAATCGCCTCAATCATGTGGAGAATATCGATATCGCCCTGAGGGCCTACGACCGCCATGTTGAGGGTCGAATCCGCCTCCCGGCCCAATTTCGGCAAGCTGGCCATATCCTCAAGAACAACAACATCGATGCCTGGATTTCTTTCGAAAATTGCCTGTAAACCGGCAGCGCGCAGAATATCGCATCCGATCACATGCAGCCGAATATGCGCGCTGGGAAATCTGGGCGCGGCCCTGCGCTCTCTGCCCGCCGCAGTCGGCGCAACAGAATGGAGCGCGGGTGGTTTCACCTGTGACACACTTCACCGTCTTTCATCGCAACCAACAACCGTTCCCCCGCAGCCGCACAATCAAAGTTTGGGCAAAACAATGCCCTGCTGGTTCTGATATTTCCCTTTGCGGTCCGCATAGCTGACCTCGCACGTTTCATCGGACTCAAAAAATAAGATCTGGCACAGCCCTTCCATGGCGTAAATGCGCGCCGGCAGTGGCGTCGTATTGGAAATTTCAAGAGTTACGTACCCTTCCCACTCCGGCTCAAACGGCGTCACGTTGACGATGATGCCACAGCGCGCATAGGTCGATTTGCCCACGCAGACGGTGAGCACATTGCGCGGAATTTTGAAATATTCCACTGAGCGCGCCAACGCAAACGAATTCGGTGGGATCACAACGGAACTCGCCTGGGTGGTCACAAACGAGCGTTCGTCAAAGTTCTTCGGATCGATTACGGTGCTATTTACATTCGTAAATATCTTGAATTCGTCGGAAACCCTCAGGTCATATCCGTAAGAAGACAGGCCATAGGAAATGACTCCCTCGCGGACCTGTTTCTCACTAAATGGCGTTATCATTTGCCGCTGCAGCGCATTTTCCCGTATCCAGCGATCGCTCTTAATCGACATCCGTCTCCTTGGGGTACTGGCCTGCGCATCCGGAACCCGGCGGCGCGACCATCCATAGCAATTGGGAATAGTTTGGCTTTAGGCCGAGTGTACGAGAGTGCCGCTCCATTGACAATCATGAAAACTCGACCCTAGCATGGAGATACGGGATGCACCTGTAGCCAGCAACCCGACGGGGGACAGTCATTTGATCAAACAGGATGTAGTTCATAAAGTTGCGGAACGCACCGGGCTCCCTCGAGTGAAAGCCGAGGCTGCCGTGGATACCGTCTTCGCCAGCATGAAAAATGCTCTTGCCGCCGGAGACCGCATTGAACTGCGCGGCTTTGGCGTATTCAGCGTGAAGCCACGGAAAACCGGGATCGGACGCAACCCTCGCACGGGCGCGGAAGTTCCCATCACCCCGGGACGAGCCGTCCGCTTCAAGCCCGGCAAAGAATTGCATCTGCTCGACTAAATTTGCAAACGGTCGCAACGCCTGCGATCCAACGCCTGCAATCCAAAGCCTGCGATCGATGGATTGGCACTCCGCAGGCAATCTCCCCGTCGCTGCTGCGCGGTGCGGTTTTCCTTGTCCATACACGATGTCCCAGCCGCAATGGGCCGGAGTGGTACCCTTCTTCTACAATCATGGGCGTGCCCCAGTTCCAACCGAAATTGCAACATGACCGGAAACGAAATCCGCCAATGAGAAGCTCTCGGGACGGACTACATCCTACAGGCTCATGGTGCCGTCCACCGCAGCGGGAAATCCAAATCCGAGGCCGAGCATGAAACGCCTGTTTCGCCTGTTGGCCTATGTGCGCCCCTTCACGTTGCAGGCGCTCGCTTCGGTACTGCTCATGGCGATGGTCGGTATGCTGGATGCCTTTCGGGTCTTGCTCGTCAAACTCATCTTTGATGATGTGCTGAATCCCTCCATCGTTACCCGCCATTTACAGCTCTTCAGGTTTTCATTCCAGCACCATCAGGTGCAGTTAAACCTGGAGCAGATCGTCCCCAGTTATTTTCACAATGCCTGGACCATGGTTGCCTTCGCGCTGGTGGCCTCGACAGTCATCAAAAGCCTGTGCGACTACCTCGGCACCTACCTGTCGAACTTCGCCGGCTATGGCATGATCACCGACCTGCGCAATGATTTGTATGAAAGCATCCTGCGGCGTTCGGTATCGTTCTTTCAAAAACACTCAACCGGGACCATCCTGTCCACGCTCATCAATGACGTGGAGCGAGTGCAGTTCGCCATGTCCACGGTCATGTCGGACTTTCTGCAGCAATTCTTCACCTTCCTGTTCCTCATTGCCGTCGTCATCCTGTACGGAGGCAAGTTGTCGTGGGTGCTTCTGCTGTTTGTTCCCGTGGTAATTTCCTCGGCGCGGCGCATCGGGCGCAGCGTTCGCACCACCACCCGGACAGGACAGGACAAGCTCGCGGAAATCCAGAACATTCTGCATGAAACCGTCACCGGCAACAGCATCGTCAAGGCCTTCAACATGGAGTTGTGGGAGATGGTCCGCTTCCGCGATGCGGCCCGGCGGCTGTTCCGCGCCAATCTGCGGTCGGTCAGCGCCCAGGCCATCAGTTCCCCTCTAATGGACGCCATCGGCGCGGTTGCCATCGCCATGCTGCTGCTGCTGGGCCGCATTCGCATTCAACAGCACGCCATGACGGAAGGCGCCTTCATCGGCTTTATCATCGCGGTGTTCAAGCTCTATGATCCCGTGCGTAAATTCGCGGCTTTCTACAACAGCTTTCAGCAGTCACTGGGCGCGTCCTCTTCCATTTTTGACTTTATGGACGCCCAGGATGATGTTCGTGAGAAGCCGCATCCGGTGCACTTGAAAACTTTTAAGAACGAATTCTGCTTCAGCCACGTCACCTTTGCCTACTCGGATGAAGAGGGCGAGAAGCAGGTACTGCACGATATCAACCTGACAGCGCATCGGGGTGAAGTCGTTGCGCTGGTCGGGCCCAGCGGCGCCGGAAAAACCACCCTCGTAAACCTGATCCCGCGCTTCTTTGATGTTGTCGACGGGCAGATCACCATCGACGGTCACGACCTGCGCGACGTCAGCCTTCATTCCTTGCGCACCCAGATCGCCAAAGTGACGCAGGAAACCATCCTGTTCAACGACACGGTACGCAACAACATTGCCTACGGGCAGCCCGACGTGTCCAAACAAAAGATCATCGACGCCGCCAAGGCAGCGCTGGCGCACGACTTCATCATGCAGATGCCGGATGGATACGACACCATCATTGGAGAAAAAGGCTTTCGCATGTCGGGCGGCGAGCGTCAACGCCTGGCCATTGCGCGCGCCCTGCTGAAAAATGCTCCGATTCTGATTCTGGATGAGGCCACTTCCGCGCTCGATGCTCAGAGTGAATCCCTGGTGCAGTCCGCACTGGCAAACCTGATGCAGCGCCGCACCGTGTTCGTTATCGCGCATAGGCTCTCAACCGTACGTAGGGCAAACAGGATCGCCGTGGTGGAAGATGGCCACATCACAGCGATAGGCACATACGAGGAACTGCTTATGAACTCTCCCACGTTCCAGAAGCTTCACCAGCTTCAGTTCTTTGATATCTCCGAGGCCGCTGTGGCAGCGCGGAACGGTTCATGAGCCATCCTCCCGTTCCTTCCCCTCCATCTGTTCGGTCCCCATTGCCTGTTCGTTCCCCATTGCCTGTTCGTTCGATGACAGGATTTGCCCGTGTCACCGAAGCAGCGCCCGCCAACACCAACTTTGTGCTTACCCTGAAGAGCGTCAACCATCGCTACCTGGATCTGCAGTTTTATCTGCCCAACGACATGGACGCCATGGAAATGTCGTGGCGAAAAATTCTCAAAGATCATATTGTGCGCGGGCATGTCGAAGTGCGCCTGTCTATCCAGAGAGAGAATGAGGCCTCCGTGCCCCAATACAACCCAGCCATTCTCCAGGCCTATGTGGAAGCCTTTCGCACGGCCTCTCATCAGCACAAGCTGCGAGGCGAGCCGGATCTGAACGCTGCCCTGCGCCTTCCTGGCGTGTGGTCCACGGAAGGCCCCCGCCCGGAGGAAGAAGAACAGGCTGGCATCGAACTCGCAGCTTCCGCCGCCCTGCTTCCCACTCTTGAAAGTCTGAACGCCATGCGCGCCCAGGAAGGAGCAGCCCTGGTCGGCGAACTGGAGCGCATCCTTTCCAGACTGCGGGATCACGTCGACGAGCTTTCCGCATTACGCGCCGGCATGCAACAGGCACAGACGGAGCGGCTCGATCAGAAAATGCGTGAAATGCTCGGCGATGCATTCATCCCGGACCGCGATCGCATTCTGCAGGAAGCCGCTTTGCTCGCCGAACGCAGTGACATTGAAGAAGAGCTGGCCCGGCTGCGCGCGCATATCGATCAATTCCTTGGCCTCTTGCAGCAAGGCGGCGAGTTGGGAAAAAAGCTGGATTTCATGCTGCAGGAAATGACCCGCGAAGCCAACACCACCCTGTCCAAGACCGGAAGCATCGCCACCCGCAGCCTGCGGATTACCGAACTCGGCCTGGCGATGAAGTCGGAAATCGAAAAGGCTCGCGAACAAGTCCAGAATCTCGAGTAATCTTGAAAGAACCAATCCATTTGTAACTCAGGAGATTCCTGCACGTGGCGGGACTTTTATTGATTCTTTCCGCGCCCTCCGGGTCCGGAAAATCCACTCTTGTGAGCCAGCTGCGTTCCATGGTGCCGAATCTGGATTTTTCCGTTTCCTGGACCACGCGCGCCCCGCGCGGTTCGGAGCAGGATGGCCGCGAATACCGCTTTATCCAGCGCGAGCAGTTTGAGCGCATGATCGCCGCCAATGAATTTCTGGAGCACGCCGACGTGTTTGGAAATTACTATGGCACCGCCCGTGCCAGTCTCGCAGCGGCGGCAGCGCAAGGGAATGATCTGCTGCTCGACATCGATGTGCAGGGCGCAGCGCAGGTGCGGCGCAACATGCCGGAAGCGATTACTATCTTTATCCTCCCCCCCAACCCCGATGTGCTCGAACGAAGGCTTCGCAATCGCAGCCGCGCCGAGGGAGGGGTGGAGGAATCTGTGCTGCAGACGCGACTGGCCACCGCTCGCCAGGAGATCCAGAAATATCACGAATATCGCTATGTGCTGGTAAATGACGTGTTGGAACGCGCATCCGAAGAGTTGTGCGCCATCGTCATCGCCGAACGCTGCAAAGCGGACCGGAAGCAGCTCAGCCATCAGAACGGCTCTGAACTCCTGAGAACTTCGACCCTCGCCCAGCAGTGCCTGCTGGAAAATTCGGACGAACGTCTCCGTAAGGTTCTGGCGTCTTTTGACTTATCCATGTAAGCTAATTTCACTCTCACAGGTAACTTAAGAAGGCATCAGAAGGTTCCATTGATGTAGCCGTACACGTTCCACAGGAGGCCCCCATGGAAGAATTTGCTGTAACAGAAAGTAAATACCGCGCGGTTCACATAGCTGCCCGTCGCGCCCGTCAATTACAGTCTGGATCGAGTCCAGCGGTTCCAAACCGCTCCAGCAAAGCCGTCCGCATCGCGCAGGATGAACTGCAGGCCGGCCTGATTCATTACGTTGTTCCGGAAGGGCCATCTCGAAAAGAGATGGGACTGCCGGCGGGCTATACGCCGATTTTGCATACATAAGCCGCAAACGTGGCGCTCCTTGAGGACGCGGGCAAACCGCGTTCTGCAGGGGGTACAATCAGACCCATGAAGGTCACGGTTGGCGTTACCGGTGGCATTGCCGCGTACAAGGCGGCAGAATTGGTACGCGCGCTACAACAACAGGCGCTCGATGTGCATGTTGTCATGACGGCGGCAGCGCAGCAATTCATCGCCCCACTCACGTTCGCCAGCCTCACCGGTCACCGTGTCATCACGGGCCTATGGGACGGCGACGGCCAGGTCCCCAACGAAAATTCCGCCATTGAGCATATTGCCGAAGCGCAATCGACAGAAGCTTTGATCATTGCGCCTGCCACAGCCAACATCCTTGCCCGGCTGGCGCATGGCATGGCCGACGACTTTCTGACGACGATGGCGCTGGCCTCTCCCGCACCCCTGATTTTGGCTCCAGCAATGAACGTACAGATGTGGAACCACCCCGCCACCCAGGCCAATCTGGAGACGTTACGACTGCGCGGAGCTGTGATCGTCAAGCCGGACAGTGGCTACCTCGCCTGCGGAATGGTCGGCGAAGGCCGTCTGGCAGATACGGAAGCCATCGTCAAGGCCGCTCTGGAGGTGCTCCATCGGCGCCACGACATGGCCGGCGAAACCGTCCTGGTAACGGCCGGGGGTACGCGAGAGCCGATCGATCCCGTGCGCTATCTTGGCAATCGCTCCAGCGGCAAAATGGGCTACGCGCTCGCCGAGGCTGCATCATCTCGAGGTGCCCGCGTCATTTTAGTCAGTGCGCCCACGCATTTGAACCCGCCGCCCGGCTGTGAATTCCACGCCGTCACCACCTCGGAGGAAATGCGCCGCGCCGTGCTGGCACAACTGCCTGAAGCTACTTTGGTGCTGAAAGTGGCTGCCGTTGCGGATTACCGCCCGCATTTTCCGGCAGAGCAAAAAATCAAACGATCGGGTCCCATCACGATTGAACTGGAACCCACTGCGGACATCCTGGCTGAAGTTATCCATGCCCGCAAACCCGGCACGCTGGTCATCGGATTTGCTGCAGAAACGGAACGACCGCTGGAGCATGCCCGTGGCAAGCTCGCCCGCAAGGGCGCGGATGCGATTGTGCTCAACGATGTCTCCCGCCCGCATATTGGCTTCGACGCGGATCGCAACGCCGTTACGTTTCTCACCGCAACCACATCGCAGGAGTTGCCGGAGATGCCGAAGCGACTGCTGGCCGATCGCATTCTGGACGAAGCGTTGTGTTTGCGCCGCCCAAATCAGGTCATGACGGAAATGAATGCAGTTTCCACCCTCGCCAAGCGATAGATTTCTATCCGACGTTGAGTGCCTTTCTATCCGACGTTTGGTGCCTTTCTATCCGAAGTTC
>JBDTBI010000290.1:0-3373 GCA_039924215.1 Acidobacteriaceae bacterium | reverse complement strand
ACCACATGGAGTATGGCAATTCCTGCATGGGATACGAGATTGCTGCAGGATTAGGCGTGAAAATGGCCGATCCTTCCCGCGATGTGTTTGTTCTGGTCGGCGATGCATCGTTCCTGATGCTGTCGTCCGAGATTGTTACGTCCATTCAGGAAGGGTACAAGCTGAGCATCGTTCTGCTGGACAATCATGGCTTCGGCAGCATCGGGAATCTTTCCAAGTCGGTTGGGTCGGAAGGGTTCGGAACGTTTGCCCGATACCGCAATTCCAAGACCGGCCAATTGGACGGCACCAACCTGCCTATCGACTTTACGAAGCTAGCGGAGGGCTACGGAGCGCACGCCATTCGAGCGACAACGCTGGCGGATTTCGAGAGCGGACTGAAAGCGATGAAGGCGGAGAACCGCACCACCGTGCTGGTGGTGGAAGTGGATAAAGATGTGAGCGTGGGCGGGTACGAATCCTGGTGGGACGTGCCGGTTGCCCAGGTATCGCAGAGCAAAGGTGTGCAGCAGGCTCACGCAGCCTACGAAAAGGCTGTCGTGAAGGAACGACATTACGAAATCTTGGTACCTAAATTGAATGACAAGTTCCCGGAATTGAAGGACAAGTGATGACTGAAATCCAAAATTACATTGGAGGACGCTGGCTCCCTTCCTCCCTGAGCAAAACAGAATTTCGCAACCCCTCAACCGGCGAGATGTTGGGTCATCTCGCATCTGGGACTGAGGAGGAAGTGGCAGAGGCTGTGCGCGCGGCCAGTGCTGCGTTTCCAGAGTGGAAAGCGATGCCGACCCCGGACCGCATCCAGTTTCTTTTTCGGTTCAAACAGCTGCTGGAAGAGCACTTTGACGAAATCGCTCGCTTAGTGACCATTGAAAACGGGAAGACACTCGGCGAAGCCAAAGGCGAGCTGCGTCGCGGTATAGAGAATGTCGAGGTCGCGTGCGGCATTCCAATTCTGATGCAGGGTTACAACCTGGACGACATTGCGCACGGCATCGACGAAACCATGACGCGAGAGTCACTGGGAGTGGTCGGGATCATTACGCCGTTCAACTTCCCGGTGATGATTCCACTCTGGTTCTTGCCCTATGCGATTGCGTGCGGCAACACTGTGGTGCTCAAGCCGTCTGAACGGGTCCCGTTCGGCATGCTGCGGGTGATTGAGCTGCTGGAGAAGACGGGCCTTCCAAAGGGAGTGGTCAACCTGGTGAACGGAGGCAAAGCGGTGGTGGACGCGATGCTGGATCATCCTGATGTACGGGCGATCAGCTTTGTGGGATCCACGCCGGTGGCCAAGTACATCTACGGGCGCGGCAGCACCAATGGAAAGCGCGTGCAGTGCCAGGGCGGCGCCAAGAACCATGTGGTTGTGCTGCCAGACGCCGATCCGGAAACGACAACACGAATCATTGGGGACAGCGCTTTTGGCTGCGCCGGGCAACGTTGCCTGGCTGTGTCCGTAGCCCTGACGGTTGGGGAGGCGCGAAACTGGTTCACCGATTCCATCTCCAGCAAGGCTGCCTCGTTGAAGGTAGGGGATGGACTGGATCCTGAAACGAAGATGGGACCTGTGATTACGTCTGCCAGCCGTGACCGCGTACGCTCCCTGATTGAAAAAGGCGTGCAGGACGGGGCGAAGCCGGTCGTCGATGGCAGACAAGCGAAGACCCATGGGCATGACAAGGGCAATTTTTTAGCACCCACCATTCTTGACGGTGTGCCGGCTACGAGCGAATTGACTGAGACGGAGATTTTTGGGCCAGTGTTGAGCCTGGTCCACCTGAACACAGTGGAAGAGGCGATTGAATGGATTGGGCGCAGTGCCTTCGGAAACGCGGCCTCGATTTTTACGACCAGCGGAGCTTCGGCGCGCCAGTTTAGAAAATCTGTATCGACCGGCAATGTTGGCATCAATATCGGCGTGGCCGCTCCTATGGCGTATTTCCCGTTCAGCGGATGGAAGGGCAGCTTTTTTGGCGTGATGCATGCGCAAGGGCGGGATGCGATCGAGTTCTATACGGACAAGAAAGTGACTATCGAACGCTGGCCGAAACACTGGTCCCGCCAGTTCTAGATTGGCCACTGAAAAAAATTTGAGGAGAGGTATGTCGATACGCATCGCGACGGCCCCGGTTAGTTGGGGGATTTTAGAAGTAGAGGGTTTTGGAAAGCGACAAAACTACGCCGACGTGCTGGACCAAATGGTGCAGGCCGGCTATGTGGGAACGGAGCTGGGTCCGTATGGATTTCTTCCAACCGATCCCAAGACGCTGCTGGCTGAGTTGAAGAAACGCAACCTCTCGCTGATCGGGGCGTTCATTCCGTTGCCGCTGAAAGACCCTGCCAAACAACAGGAAGCGATGCGTTCGGCGCTGGAGGTTGCACATCTACTCGCGGCCTGCGGCGCGCCCTTTGCGGTGCTTGCCGACGAGATGAATCCCCATCGCATGGATGTAGCCGGTTCTGCCGGGAAGCAGGATGGCTTGAATGAATCGGAATGGCGGGTTGCGGCGGCATTGATTTCAGAAATCGCAACCGCCCTGAAGGGCCTTGGACTGCGTAGCGCATTTCATCACCATGCGGGCACCTACATTGAAACGCCGGATGAGGTGGCGCAGCTTTTGAGCCTGACGGATCCTGATCTGTTGGGAATATGTCTGGATACGGGACACTATCTGTATGGCGGCGGGGATCCTGTGCAGTTTGCCCGGGAGCATGCGGCACGCATCTGGCATTTGCATTTGAAGGATGTTCGGCAGAGTGTTCTGAACGAGGTGCGCCGCAAAAAAATTCCCTATCTGGACGCGATTCGTCAGGGCGTGTTCAGCGAACTCGGAAAAGGCGATGTCGATCTGGTGAGCACCATTCGCGGGCTGGAGAAAGCCAATTTCGACGGCTGGGCCGTGTTTGAGCAGGATGTCGACACGACGCTACCGGACGCAGATCCTTTGAAAAGTGCGATTGGCAGTCGCAAATACCTGCGGGAATTCGCGAATCTTTAGCCTGCCGGTTCCGCTACCTCAGAAACGTCGAAAAAAGGCGCGAAGCGCTTTCCCGTGGCTATGAGAGATTGAATCCGGTCGACGGATTGAATCCCCCCGCGAGCGCCCACGGCGGTGCAGTTCAGCGCGCCAGCAGCGCAGGCGAAATCCAACTGCTGTTCCAGCGGCCAGCCCTGCAGCAAAGCGTACACAAACCCGGCGCGGAAGATGTCGCCGGCGCCCGTGGTATCGACTGCCTCGATGCAAAAGGCGGGCGCGTAGACCAGCCGCGTCCCATCATAGGCCAACACACCGTCTTCACCCATGGTCGCAGCAGTCAGTTTGCATCCGAACCGACGGTGCATCTCAACCAGGGATTTTCTCAGGTC
>JBDTBI010000289.1:0-3569 GCA_039924215.1 Acidobacteriaceae bacterium | reverse complement strand
ATTTCGATCAAGCTCTCTCTCTTCCTGATGCATCGATTCCGAAGATAGTGCCTTAATGCAGAACCACCTGCTGGGTCAACGGGAGATCTTGAGAAGAGCCGCCCGCAAAAAATGTGTATGAGCCAGGTCCCAAGCCGCATTCTCGGCCAGCTTGTTGTCGGCGATCACATACGCGCGGACCTGATCCGGAGATACTCAACGGGCCGGGAGCGAGTCGCCTGAGGTCGGCTTCGCCAATGCGGATACGGATGAGAAGCTCATTGCCTTCGCTCGAAGATTCGGGCCTGTAGTGGCCCCCGAATGTCGCATCCCTATCAACAAAAAATTGGGCGAGCCGTATTTCCCTTGGCGCCTGGTCGCGCACTAGGAAATGCAAGAGCTCAGAAACGAGCAGGCCATCTATCGCGCGGCGCTTGCCCTGATCATGCAGTTGGCACAACCGAAGTTTGATACTAATTCCGTACAGCAGCTTATGAAAACCATTGTTGGAAACATCAAAGACTGGCCGCGGCAATGGAAACGAGAGATATTGCTGAGCCTGCTAGAGCCAAAATGGAAGCTTAGCTCGAAGTCGCTCTAACGAATCCAATCTCTGAGTTCACTACCACCGGATCCAATCCGTTGGATCGGGGCGACGGTCGCGTCGTCATTTGCGAGCTATTGAATTCATTTCCGTCGATTGTTTTTCCGAATCCGCTTGAGATGCATAGCAGCATCAAATTTGGGGCCAGGTCCTTGCTGTGCTCAGTTCTAAGGCACCAATTTATCTATCCTCCTACTTTTGCTATCTGTGCCAATACAGAGTGCCAAAACTTTTTCAACATCGAACGTGCCGGCCAGCAATTTTGTAACCCTGGATGTTCACTGCATCATCGTCAGCGGGTCTACTGGCAAGAACGAGGAAAGAAACTCAGAAAGAAAAGGACCTCTCGGCTCAGGAAGGTGAAAAAGTAGTCGGCAAACTCCGTGCGAACATTATTTTCCTAGAAAAGGAAATAATTATTGTGGGTCGGTACTGATTTTCCGGGACCATTAATTTTGCCGAAAATTTAAGATCTGCTTTGGTTCAAAAATACCGGGGCCCGTCATCTCGATCGCCTGTCTGTATCCAGAACTGATACCCTCTCTGAAAGAAACCTGAATGCTTTGAACGGCCACCTTTTGCTTTGGGAGTCCTGAATGCCTTCGATAATTTCTGGAATCGGCTGGCACATGATCGGCGCGGCGGCAGGCGCATCTTTTTATGCTCCGATCGAAAAAGTTAAAAAGTGGTCGTGGGAAACGACGTGGGCCGTCGCCGGAATATTTTCCTGGGTCCTACTTCCTATTGGCGTCAGCCTCATCCTGCTGCCCCACTTCTGGGACTTTTATGCGAACATCTCTCCCTCGGTACTCGCCACGGTATTTCTCTTTGGCTGCATGTGGGGCGTCGGAAACGTCAATTACGGCCTCACCATGCGCTATCTTGGAATCTCGCTCGGCGTCGGAGTCGCCATCGGTATTACGCTCGTTGTCGGCACGCTTGTACCGCCGCTCGTGCATGGCCAGCTCAAGGCGTTCCTGGCCGGCTCCAGCGGCGAGTACACCATGGCCGGGATCGGCACTGCGTTGGTGGGCATTGCCATCGTTGCCTGGGCCGGCCATCAGAAGGAGCGCGCGCAGGGCGTGAGTGCGGAAGAATTCAATCTCAAGAAGGGACTCATCCTCGCCATTCTGTGTGGCGTCTTTTCCTCCGGCATGTCCTTTGCCATTGATGCCGCACGGCCTATCGCCACCGCCGCACACCTGCTGGGCATCAGGGCACTTTATGAGGCGCTGCCCAGCTATGTCATCATCATGGGCGGTGGGGGGGTGGTGAACTTTGCCTACTGCTTCTCCCGTCTCGGTTTTCGCAAAGACATCTCGCTGCGAAGCGATCTTTCCCAGTCCCGTTCTACCCTTCTCGTCAACGGATGCCTGGCAGCCTCTGCCGGCATTATGTGGTATTTTCAGTTCTTCTTCTATGCATGGGGTGAGGCCAGCTTTTCATCTCGCCTTTTCTATATCAACTGGATGCTGCACATGAGCCTCTATGTGCTCTTCGGGGGCATCATCGGTCTCGCGCTCGGCGAGTGGCACGGCGCAGGCAAGAGGCCCGTTCGCTGGCTTTGGGTCGGGATGTTGTTCATCATCGCTGCCGCCAACCTCATCGGACTCGGTGCTACTTCGTGAGAATGCTTACTACAACATCGCTGCTTACCTTTTGGCTGCGGTTTTCCGGAAGAGGAACTACATTCGACGGGCACGCAGGTAACTGACAAAGGAGAATCGACGTTGCGAAGGGGCTTCCGCAAATGGATGGCGGTGCGGTTGCTTCCACGGCACTGCTGTTCTATGGACAATCCACGGGGCGAACCGAAGAAAAAATGATGGAGTTCCTTGCCCAAAGGCCGTCTGAAAGGGAATCGCGGCGGATCTTGGAACGTGGTATCCGGTTTCAAACAGATTGTCGATCCGTGGTGGAACGTTTGGTGGCTGCGAAATGGTCGCAAGGGGGAGTTCCGGACGGGCTGCGACTAAACTGCAGCCAACAAGTCCCCCCCGATTCATTGCTATGCAAGTAGGGATGTTCGAACAGCGGCTCAGGCAGCCAGATCATAGCGATGATGAAGCGCGCCTAGCCGTGGCATGGGGACAACCTTCCCGCTTGTATTCACACCCTCTGCTGGCTTACCGTTTTCAGGAGTTTGCTTCTCCAAACCCAGGTGCGCCCGATCCTCGTCGTATCAATCCGCCTCCTGCGCCAGTAGCTGACAAAGGCCACGCCATCATGTTTTACTTTTCCTTGGAGAAGCTTATGAGTCCATCTGGTATTGAGAATCTTGGTCGCCGCAACTTTTTGCGCACGGCGCCAGCAGCGGCGGCAGCAGGTTTTGCGCTTGCCGATACATCATTGTTCGCCTCACCTACGGCCGCCCCAGCTGGAATGCCGAGCCACCCAGCAAAGTTTCAACACATCACCGCAGAGCAAATAGAGCACGACATCAAGCAGACGGAAGCGAAACCGGGCAACATAAACCTGGTGGACAAAAAGGGAACGTCTTTCTCTATGGGTCTCACCACTGAAAAACGCAAGAGCGCGCCCGGCTTCGAAGCACACGCGCACCGCGATCACATCGTTCAGATTCTGGAAGGCTCGACAGAATACGAAGTAGGTGGAACGCCGAAAGGCGGGCATATGATTGATCCGGGCGAATGGCGCGGCCCCGAGTCAGTAGGTGCCATCAGGGTTACCTTGCGGAAGGGCGACCGGCTGGTGATTCCACGCGGCACGCCTCACAAGCGCACTACACTGGGAAGCGTGACTTTCACGCTGATTGCGCCCGAATGCGATGGAGCATCCTGACGCATTTCATGTCCACCCGCAAGGTATAGCAAAATTAAGCATGTACAGCGCATCCCGCTTTGCCATTGCAGCGATAGTACGTCCGCTCCGTAATCCCTACTTTCCGGATCAACTCCGCAATCGGCTACCCACCTCGGCTCGGTTCAGCACAGACACGATCTGCTCTACAGAAAACTTCTTCTTC
>JBDTBI010000288.1:0-2541 GCA_039924215.1 Acidobacteriaceae bacterium | reverse complement strand
AGGTGGCTTCGTAAGACTGGCTGCGCCGCGCCTGGACTGAATCCGGAACAAGCCGAAAATCAAAAATCCAGAAATGCAGATCGCGACCACAATGCCGAGCACCCAATGCCAAACCGGAGGGGAACCGAGCGGAGCAAACACAGCTTCGCCCGCGGCGATCGTCTCCGAATTCAGGGAGCCTGGGCCGACGTTCCTTGATTGACTTGAAGCAGCCTCAAGCGTTGGCTGTTGAACAACGGCGGAGGCGACAACTTCAACTGGAGCGATGAAGCGATATCCCTGTCTCGGAATCGTTTCGACGAACCTGGGATTCGCGGCGTTATCCTCAAGCGCCTCTCGTACCTTGAGGACAGCAACGCCGACGCTCTTGTCAAAATCGACAAATGTATTGCCAGGCCAGAGCCGTTCCCTGACTGCTGCACGCGAAACTACGGTGCCTCGATTCTCCAGCAGCAACACGAGAAAATGAAACGGCTGTTCCTGCAATTTGACTCGCAGACCGCGCCGCGTCAACGTCCCATCTGCCGCGTGAGCGTGAAGAGTCCGAAGCGATAGACAGCCTCAGACACTGGAGCAGGTTCCGTTCCCATAATTTCTTTCCACGTCCGGGCGACTATCAAACGTGCTGATTTTAACACGGGATCCGCCGCCTAGCCAATTAGTCTACGGCTGCAAGCGCATGAAAAGAAGGGACTTAATAGTTAGTCGACGATTGACGATGAGTTAGGTTGCAAAATTTCCGCTCCTGCCGCAAGGTCGCTCTCGTGTTCGCTACGCCGAATTAACCCGGCTAAGCGAACAAATAGTGAGGAGCTTTCGTGACGAAATTTTGCGGAAAATGCGGTTCAGCTCTTATCGACGGCGCAGTCTTTTGCGGCGGCTGCGGATCGTCCGTACCCAAAGGAGCGGACTCAATGGCGCAGGCTGATCCGCGCTCCACCCCGAGCAGCAGATTCAGCGCAGGCAACCTGAATCCGGCTCCCACGCCCGCTTCAGCGGCCCGGGTCGAAAAATCCTCTAATTCGCTTTTGAAGCTAGGTGTCGCATTCGTGGTCATCATCTTTGTCGGCGGAATATTGGCGCTTGGCGGCGTCTTCTACGCGGCCCATAAAGTGAGCCAGAAGGCACATGAAATTGCCGCACGCGCAACCAACGGTGAGGGCCTGCGGCAGTCCGCTGCCGGCACGTCGAGCGGCGTCGGTGAAGACACTGCATCCAGCAGCGGAGACAGCAACAAAATATCAGGAAATCCCTGTCGATTTCTGAGCGTGGACGAGGTGAGTCGCGCGACGGGAGTGACGATCATCCGCGCCGAGCCCAAGGATGATGGGTGCGCATATATCGGACGCGGTGACCCGGCCGATGCGACCGCAAAGCACATGGGCGCCATGCTCGCCAAGAAAGGCGTCAAGCCTGAGCAACAGGCAATGCTTCAAAAATTTGCCGGCGGTTTCTTCGCGCAGCAAGAAGCAGGTGACAAAGACCTGTCGGCGGAGGCCGCCAAGCAAGAAATCACCCCTCTTGCAATAAGTTTCGAGATGGGCCATGCCGCTGCCGCCATGCGGCTCAACCAGAAGGTGATGGGAAATCTCGGCAATAAACATGAAATCACCGGAATTGGAGATGAAGCTTTCGATTCGGCGGAAGGCATGATGACGGTACGCAAGGGCGACAACCTGATCCGGTTTGTGTATGTAAGTTGTCCCTGTAACAGCGATGCCATCAAGCCCCTGGCACAAAAGGTAGCCGCAGCGTTTTAGTCACGAAACCGAGGAGGAAACAACCATGGCGTTTTGTCAGACATGTGGAACAGAAGTTGCGGATGGAGTGGCCCAATGCGCCGCCTGCAACCATGCACCGGGAACGGTGTTTGCAGCTCAACCGTCACCCTCCGGCATCAGCGTAAATGCTGCGGGCGCACTTACTTATCTCGGCGGCTTTATCACCGGCATCATCTTTCTGTTAATCGAGCCGTACAAGGCAGACCGCTTCGTCCGCTTCCATGCCTTTCAATCGATCTTCTTCAATGTCGCGTGGATCGGCCTGTTGATCGCCTGGACCATTGTCGGTCTTGTGCTGAGCGCCATGACCAAAGGTCTATTCTTCTTTCTCCAGTTCCCGATCGACCTCTTGCTGATGGTGGGAGGCTTCGCGCTCTGGGCGTGGCTGATGTATAGCGCCTACCAGGGGGAAACATTCAAGCTGCCGGTAATCGGCGCAATTGCCGCCAAGCAGGCGGGGCTGTGATGACGACGCCCCGGCGAGCACCCAGGAACTCCACCGCTTGTCCCATGGTATTGCGCGGAATACTGTGGACAGCACTCTGTATTTCTCTTGGAACGCTGTCGGGCTGCTCTGGCTGCAATTCTCCGAGCAAGACTGCGTCGTCTAGTAGCTCGACTTCCTCTGCTTTCTCGCCTTCATCGCAAACAGGCAAGGGTGAAGGATCGGCGCACGTCACTTTTCGGCCAGAGGTTGCAGCTCTCGATGAAGCAGAGGCAAGTCACGCGCTGCGCGGAGTCAGCAGCAATGGCATGGCCT
>JBDTBI010000287.1:0-4625 GCA_039924215.1 Acidobacteriaceae bacterium | reverse complement strand
AGCCCGTCCGTGATGCCGAGCTTGCGCCTGCCTTCTTCGCCAATCGTAGCGTGCGTCATGGATGCCGGATGCGAGATCAACGTCTCCACGCCGCCCAGGGATTCCGCGAGGCTGCAGATTTTCAGTTGCTGCAACAGGCGATTCGCAGATTCGAATGAGCCCACATCGAAACTAAGCATCGAGCCAAATCCGGACATTTGCCGCTTTGCCAAGTCATGCTGCGGGTGGTCCTGCAATCCGGGATAATGGACCTTCCGCACCTTCGGATGCTTTTGTAGCCACGCGGCAACTTCGCGTCCGTTGGCGTCATGCTGGCGCATCCGCACCGCCAGGGTCTTCACGCCGCGTAACAGCAGCCAACACTCGAACGGAGACAGAATGCCGCCCGTGCATTTCTGCACATATGCAAACGTCTCTGCATGTTGCGGCTTTGTACCGATCAGTACTCCCCCAAGCCCGTCGGAATGCCCATTCAGAAATTTTGTCGTGGAATGCATGACAATGTCCGCACCCAACTCGATGGGCCGCTGAAAATAGGGCGACAGGAACGTGTTGTCCACACTTAAATCAACACCATGGCGGCGACAGATATCGGCGACAGCGCGAATATCGGTCAACGACAGCATCGGATTTGTCGGCGTCTCAATATGCACCAGTTTGGTTTCCGCGCGAATAGCTCGATCGACGTTTTCCGGGTTTGAGGTATCGATATAGGTGAACTCCAGCCCGTACCGCTCTAAAACCTCCTTAAAGAAACGGGTCGTCCCCCCATACATGTTGTCGCTGCAGACAATGTGATCGCCGCTCTTCATCATGGTGCACAGCGCCGCAATCGCTGCCATGCCGCTGGCAAAAACATGCGCGGAAGTACCTCCTTCGAGCGAGGCAAAATTGTTTTCCAATGCGGTCCGTGTCGGATTGGAGGCGCGGGAATACTCATACCCTTTGTTCTTGCCAATCTCCTGCTGCACATATGTGGAAGTAGCGTAGATGGGAACATTCACTGCGCCCGTCAGCGGATCGGGAGCCTGGCCATCATGGATGGCGCGGGTAGAAAAACCTTGTATCTTTTCAATCGCCATGAAAATATCCTTAAAGTATTGGTTGATATATTGAGACTCTTGACGCCGATTGCCTCGCGTCGTTGCAATTTCATGCCTGTTCCTAATTATCCGCTTTGCAAACTCTCACCTTGCAGATTTGCAAGGCGTCTTGCATCGTCAAGTACGCAAGATGTAGAGTTTTAGTTCGAAGCCGCGAAACGTTTGAATCACCTGAAAACGCAAACATGCCTGAACCGTACATTTCTGCCGCGCCCAGCTTTTGTCGGATAACACTGGAAAATTATCGGTTCATTATAGAAATCCAGAAAGCTCATCAACCAGCACGCAGGTAATTCCCTTTGAAAGGAATCAGGATCATGGATGGGTTAACTCGCCGTAGATTTATGCAAACCAGTGCAATGGCAGCAGGTGGAATTTTTGCAGGCAATGCCAAAGCGATCGCACTCCAGTCTGAATATCAATGGACACGGAACGTCGTAGGTGCGAATGATCGACTTCGCTTTGGAATCGTAGGAATTGGGATGGAAGGCTCCGGCGTTCTAGCCAACGCACTGACGCTTCCTGGCGTGGAATGCGTGGGAGCCTCGGACCTCTACGACGGTCGGCATACTCTGGCGAAGCAGATCACGGGCAACCCCAATTTGCCAACGACGCGGAATTATAAGGAGCTGCTCGACCGGAAAGATATTGATTGTATTCTCGCCGCGGTGCCAGATTTCTGGCATAAGCAGATCGTGGTGGACTCGTGCAATGCCGGGAAAGACATCTATTGTGAGAAGCCGATGTCACACACCATTCCAGAAGGCTTTGCAATGGTCAAAGCCTCCCAGGACAACAAACGGATCGTGCAGATTGGCGCGCAGCGGGTCAGTTCCGCGTTGTGCGCCAAGGCGCGGGAGATGTATCAAAGCGGAGCCATAGGAGACGTCAATATGGTCGAGCTGACCCTGGGGCGCAATAGTCCGACGGGTGCGTGGGAATATCCTCCTCCACCGGATTTATCTTTATCCAACCTGGCCTGGGATACGTGGCTGAAAGATACCCCGAAGATTCCTTTAAACCCTGACCGGTTCGCTCGTTGGCGCTGCTGGAGAGCCTATGGCACTGGGGTCGCCGGGGACCTGATGGTGCATTTGTTGAGCGCGATGCTCTTCACCCTGGGATGGAATGAGGCTCCTCGTTCCGCTACGACGTTGGGAGGAATCTATCGCTGGAAAGATGGCCGAGACATGCCCGACCTGCAGACCGTCTTATTCGACTATCACGGTATCCCCGTGTATGTCCGCCTGGGCCTGAGTACCAGAACGCCCGAGCGCGCCGTCTATATGGGCCCGAAGGGACTTCTGGATACGAACGAGTTCGGGATTCGTTATTCTCCGCAGTCGGGCGAGAATACCTCTCCCAGCTACTATGACAGCAGCTTCCCTCAACCGATGCGCAAAGAATACGAGAAAGAGTGGCATGAAAAGCACGATGTAGAGCCCGGGAAAGAGCCGCTGACCGACGACACGATTTATACCGGCAATGACTGGGACGACCTGAGACCCCATCTCTTCACATTTTTCGAGGCGGTACGGAGTCGCAAACCCAATGTCGAGAATGCGGTTTTCGGAAACCATGCCGCCATTGCCTGCCACATGGCCAACGAGTCGTATTTCCGGAAGAGGCAAGTAGTTTGGGACGCCGCATCCCAATCGTTGAAGGATGCGTAGCTTAGTAGCAGGGAGCCGTTTTCTCATCATCAGGAGGATTACCGCAATGAAAGTTCAAAGAACGTTGGGAAGCGTTGTCGCGCTGATAGCAGTTGCATGCGCATGTACCTTTACGCAGGGATGTAAACAGAAATCCCCCGCCCCTTCCGCCGCCCAGACTACCCAGAATTCGGTAGCGCCTTTTCTGGGTCGTTGGGATTTAACCCTGAAAACTCCGCAACGCGAGCGTCCATCATGGCTGGAGATATCACAGGACAACGGCGCATTGAAGGGCACGATGGTTGGGGAGTCCGGTTCCGCGAGCCCCCTTGCCCAGGTGGATATCACCAACGGCACCCTGACGTTCACCTCACAGAAGCCCTTCACGGCAAAACTGGAAGAGGGCAAACTTGTCGGCACTACCACCGGACCCGATGGAGCCCAATGGACATGGACCGGGGTAAAAGCGCCATCCCTGGCGACCGACACAGCCCCTCAATGGGGAAAGCCAATCTCCCTGTTTAACGCAAGAAATCTGGATGGATGGCATGAATACACTGCCGATGGCAGTGCGCCAACGAAGCACTGGAGGGTCGAGCATGGAATCCTTGTCAGCCCCGGCCAGGGACCGGAACTGGTGAGCGACAAAACCTTCCAGAATTTCAAGCTTCACGTCGAGTTCAAATTGGGACCCGACTCCAACAGCGGCATCTACTTGCGCGGGCGGTATGAAGTACAGCTTGAAACCGATTCCGCCAATGAGTCATCGCTTCACCATACCGGCGCGATCTATGGTTTCCTGGCGCCGAATCCAGAGTTGCCCCGGATCGCAAATAAGTGGGAGTCCTATGACATTACACTGGTTGGCCGCAATGTCACCGTGGTTCAGAATGGCAAGACAATCATCGACAATCAAGAAATTCCAGGCATCACCGGAGGCGCTTTGAATAGCAATGAAGCGGAACCGGGCCCCATCTATCTGCAGGGCAGTGAGAAGGGGCAAGTTTCTTTCAGAAAGATTGTCATCACGCCTGCTGTGCAGTAATCGCGTGATGTCGATTCCTCGATGATCTGTAACTTTTTCGTATTCGCGAGGTTCATGTGCCACGCATGAACCTCGCAACAGCATAGGAGCAAGCGCGTGTCTGTGATATTTTGGATCAAGGTGAGAGCGCGTAGCTCAGGTGGTAGAGCAACGCACTTTTAATGCGTGGGTCCTGGGTTCGAGTCCCAGCGCGCTCACCAATTGCTACAAAATGAAAGTCAAAGGAAATGAAGCCACTCTCGAAGGAGTGGCTTTTTTGGCGTTGGATCGGCGGACCAACACAATTTCTTTTCAACTATTTCTTGAGCGGTACAATTCAACGCAGCCCATGCTGAGTCGGGAGATTCCCATTTCACCCATGCCAAGTACTCCAAGGATCCGTTCCACTTCCCTACTGCTTGCCTCGGTCCTCCTCTCCGCATGCGCTTTCGCGCAGACAAAACCTCAGCCGCAACCCCAACCGGTACCGATGCCTCCGCCCATCGTGACTCCGGTGGATAAGCCCTATATCGGTCCTATTAAACTGACGGTCGATCTCCGAAACAACGTGGACCGGGTCGAAACGGTGCAGGAAGAAATTCCGGTTGTGCCGGGAGCCAGAGAGATGGTGCTGCTCTATCCGGAGTGGCTCCCGGGCGACCATGAACCTTCAGGCCCGATTGCGAATCTGGCTGGCATCGTGACCAGGGTAGACGGCAAGCGGGTGCAATGGGTGCGCGACCGCGTACATGTATATGCGTTCCATGTGCCCCTGCCTGCAAATGCGAAAACGGTCGAACTGGATTTCGATTATCTGTCTCCCATCAAGCCCAGTGCCGGTCGTAT
>JBDTBI010000286.1:0-4331 GCA_039924215.1 Acidobacteriaceae bacterium | reverse complement strand
GAATACACGGCATGACGTACGAACGGAGGCTGATTCAGATCGAATCAGTCTCCGTTAATTTGTTACGAGCCAACTGCCGAGGTTGTCGATCGGGAGTCTCACTCCGACGAAGAACGATCCGAATATCGCATAGAGCGCGCTTGCTTCGTCATAGCGCATCTCGTAAATCAACTGCTTGAAGACCACTGGATCGTCGGCAAATAGATCCACCCCCCACTCCCAGTCATCCAGCCCGATAGAGCCGCTGATAACTTGGCGGACACGGTCGCCATATCTGCGTCCAATCATCCCGTGGTCGCGCATCAAGCGCTGGCGCTCCGCCATTGGAACGGTATACCAATTCACCTGTTCCCCGCGTTTACGATCCATGGGATAAAAGCAAAGGTACTTTGTGTTCGGAATCGAGGGATTGAGGCGCGGTACCATTGCATCGCTTTGCCGTTTCAATACATCCTGGATCGCTGCATTCCATGGCGGCGTGTGCGGCTCTAGTCCATCGGCGTGGAGTGCGGCATAGGTCTTCATGGAGGATTCATACAAGCCCAGCTCGACAATGGAAAGGTAGGAAGAACGCGCCTCGAGAAATGTATGGAACTCGCTCTGCGCCAATTGCATCTCAACTTGGTTCACAGCATCCACAGATTCTCGAAAATGAATCATCATCAGGTCGCCCTTGTGTCCCACCAGGGAATACAGGGCGGACTGGACTGGCTCGGGATGATCCGCGTCATGCTCCATCTTTTGAAACATCGTAGCCGTCTCGGCGGCGATGCGCTGACGCTCCGGCTGCGAAGTCTCGCGCCAGGCCTTCCAATTGAAACGAAACATCTGATGCAGGGCCGTGGAACCTTCAACTGTGAGCGGAACCGGTGGCAATTCAGCCAATGGAGACCTTCCTTTTTTGCTGTAACAATGCCTTATAGTTTGGAGCAGCTATCTGTCGCGCGCTCCGCACCGGGCGATTGTCGATGTCGTTTGAAACGTGCAGGATGCACGAAAAATCTTTGATCGCAGCCATCTCTGTTCCAATTCTATCGCTGAATTTTCGACTCGAGCGTGAGTTGAGTCGTTGCTTCGTTGTGTGGGAGCATCTACACTCGTCAAAAAAGTACATCCGAAAGATTTTGATTCCTCTGGCAGGGTAGGGCGAAAGCCGCCATCGAAACCAGGCCTCCAGTACAGAGATGCGGTACAACAGGAGCGCAATTCTCTACATCTGATTCGGGAGAGGTGACATATCTTGTCGAACAATGACAATGCAATACGGATGGTGCGGTCGGTGATTCAAGTACTCCATGATGGGCAGAAGGGCCTTGCCACGATTGCTGGCGAGCTGAAAGACGAAACCGCGAAACACTACCTTCTGGAAGAGACCCAGGTACGTGCCGAGTATGCGGCGGAGCTGGAGAATGAGTTGCACCACCTCGGCGTGCATGACGTGAACGAAGGGGGCACCGCCGTCGGCACAGTGCAGCGCGTCTGGGGAGATCTCAAAGCCAAGTTGGGCGGCGGCGACCATACGTTACTGGAAACCGCGGAGCGGGGAGAGGATGAGGCCAAAGAGAAGTATGCCGAGGCGTTGAAGGAAAGTTTGCCCGGCAATATTGCCGCGCTACTTCGTCAGCAGAGCCTTCATATCCAGGAATCGCATGACAAAATTCGCAGTCTGCGCGACAGCGCAGCCGGTTGAGAGAATAAATGGCTGCTTGCCAGAATCACCAATATTTCTGAGCTTTCTCGGGCTGAACTAGGCGAAACAATGAGTCGCACAGGCATCGTACGCGTCGGCATTTCTGGCTGGACGTATAAGCCATGGCGAGGCATCTTTTTCCCAGAGAAATTGCCCCAGAATCGCGAGCTGGAATTTGCCGCGAACACGTTTCGAACCATCGAAATCAACGGCACATTCTATTCTTTGCAGCGGCCTTCCAGCTATCAGTCCTGGACAGAACGCACGCCGGGAGACTTTGTATTTTCCGTAAAGGCTTCGCGCTATATCACCCATGTGCGCAGATTGAAAGAAATTGAAACGCCCATGGCAAACTTCTTCGCCTCAGGAATCTTGAAACTCGGCCCAAAACTCGGACCCATCCTTTGGCAATTTCCTCCAAACTTTCGCTATTCACCGGAGTTGATGGAGAAATTTCTTCAACTGCTCCCCCGGGATACAGAGGAAGCGGTAAAGCTAGGGAAGCAGCACGATCGCAAAGTAAAGGGCAGATCGTTTGTTAAGGCGGATCAAAGCCGTTCGCTGCGGCATGCTATTGAAATCCGCCACGACAGCTTTGTCACTCCAGAATTTATCGCGTTACTACGCAGGTACAAAGTAGCGTTGGTATGCGCGGATGCCGTGGACTGGCCCCGCCTGATGGACGTGACCGCCGATTTTCTCTATTGCCGCCTGCATGGGTCCCGGGAGCTGTATGCCAGCGGCTACGGGAAAAAAGCCATTGAGGAATGGGCTGAGAGAATCGCCGCGTGGGCACACGGGGGCCAATCGAAGGATGGCGACTATGCAAGCAATCGAAAGCCTGCACGACGAACAAAGCGGGACGTCTACGTGTATTTCGACAACGATGCCAAGGTGCGGGCGCCAAGAGATGCGAAAAGGCTACAGGCCAGGCTCACAGAATTTCAGTTTTGAAAAGTTTAGAAGTTGAAGATCGCTCGATTTGTTTTACGATCTAGCTCGCCCGGACTTACTGCCTACTTTAAATGGTGCTTCAGTAACTCCTTTACAATTTCCAGCGGAGTATAAAACAGCGCAATGATTTCGTAGCTCAGCAGAAAAACAAACGCGGCGAACATGCCGGGCCACCGTTGCCAGCACTTCATTACCAGCCGCCACACCACATTTTTGTAGGCCGGGATCGTTACAATGCTTGCCAGAGCTATGCCGATCGCCGCGCCCCCCAGAATATCTGTAGGCCAATGAAGGCCGAGGTAGATCCGCGGAAGCAAAATTAAAATAAAGGTGTACAAGAGCGCAATGGTTCCTAAAAAGCGAGAAGCCATCAGCAACCCGACTGCAAGCGTTACAAATAACACAGCATGGTCGCTGGGGAAGGAACTCCATCCGTAGAGGACATTGGACCTTAGCGCATGAGGCACTTGGAAATGAAGGGCAATTGTTCGGAGCGGTCTTTCCCTGAACGGAAGAACCTCGGCGAGTATCCGCGCAAGGAGCACACCAAAGATAGAGATTGGAATTGTGGCAGCGATCTTGCGGCGTCTCTCTAATACTTCATTCGCACTTCCAGTTCGCTGAAAAAACGCGACCCAGAAGAGTAGGATAACCGGTCCGCCCTTGAGTATGTTGTTTTCTTCCATGTCGCGGAAGACGACGTTAAGCCAGGGCCAGCGGTCAGAAAACTGGTTCACATACTTCACGATCCCCGCATCAAAAGGGTTCATCCATCCTTGGAGCCAGGCGGAACTTGGTGGAAGGATATGCCGAAGTGCTAACAGGCAGGCGACCGCCAGGCATACGCAGGCCGCGATGACAATCATCAAGCTGGTTTGCATCCTGAAATATCCTGGCAATACCTCATCTGCAACTATCTTGCTGCTGGTGTTTTCGGCTTTCACCAAATATCCTTGCTTTCTAATAGTTAAAATTAAAATCCGTTTGAGAGTCTAGCATACAGGCTTCTTGCACGCTGCCCATAAATTTCCAAACTTACCGATACCTACTGGGTAAGGTTGAATACTGGTAGCAAGAGCTACATTCTTGCTCAAGACTTTCAAGTGAATAACGATACATCCTGGAAAAATATCCGTGGGGCACGAACAAAAAGCTAATTCGCGGGCACAGCAGCGGGCGTGAAGAGCATCAAGCTGCCAAAGTTCTGGACCGCGGGTAGCATAGTTGAGTATTTCGCTATTTTTCCAGGGTCATGCAGGCAATGGATGCACAACACCATGCATGGCGGCTGCTGATCGATCTTGCTGATGAATCTTGCAGTTCGATCCGTTACCCCCACATAGCGGAAATCACGCGGGGAGCTATGGTTGTCAATGATTCCCATCAGGATATAGCTATATGCAAAAGGGCGGTCGGTTGTGTCCAGGCCAATGTGGTTACAGGCAATTTTCCGCGCGGCTGTCCCCGCCGGCAGATAAGAGGGCTCCAGGTTGGAGCTTTCGCCAAAATACATTTCGTCTCGACTGCGGAGGAAGATGCTGTGGGCTGTTGGATCCGGCGGCCGATGCAACAGCGTCCGCAGCCCATTCGAGGAAGCCAACGGGCGCGTCGAATTAAAAAAAATGTCTGGCAAAGCCAGGACAACAAGAAGCAGAGCGATTACAAATCCTTTTCGGGGATGCCTTCG
>JBDTBI010000285.1:0-12822 GCA_039924215.1 Acidobacteriaceae bacterium | reverse complement strand
TGCGAGCGCATGCTGTGGCGCTGCTGGTCTCCTACCACGACTTTAAGACAACGAAAGATCTGGAAAAGATTTATGCGCGCATTAAACCGCTGAACTCCGACTTCATCAAGATCGTTACGACCGCGCGTTCGCTGGCCGACAACGTGACCATGATGCGTTTTCTGGAAAGCAAGCGCGATGAGGGCAATGTGGTCGGCATTTGCATGGGCGACTTCGGCGTCATCAGCCGCGTACTGGGCCTGCGAGCGGGCAGCCGGTTCACGTTTGCAGCCGCCTCCGTGGGAGAAGAAACAGCGCCGGGACAGATTGCCGCGCGCACGCTCATTGAGGCCTATCGGGCCGACCAGGTAGACGCGGGAACAAAAGTGTATGGCGTGGCGGGCAATCCTGTAAGCCAGTCTCTATCTCCCATAATGATGAACACTGCGCTGCACAGGGAAACCGTGAATGCCGTATATCTGGCGCTGCAGGCGGAAAAAGTCACCGATTTACTAGTGTTGATTCGCGAGGTTCCCGTACACGGAGTTAGCGTTACGATGCCGTTCAAGCGGGAGATAATGAAACATCTCGACAGAACAGATGCTTTGTCACAAAAAATTGGGGCGTGTAATACGGTAGTCCGTTCCCAAGATGGCAAATTAATCGGATATAACACCGATGTGACAGGGGTCATTCGTCCTCTGGAACAACGAATGGATTTAAGAAAGGCAAAGGTTCTGCTGTTAGGTGCTGGAGGCGCGGCGAGGGCAGCGGCCTTTGGACTGAAGCAGAAAGGCGCGAACGTTTTCATTCTGAACCGAACGCCGCAGACCGGGCAAAAACTGGCACGGGAGGCGGAGGCGAAGACAATTCGCCGCGACCAGGTAGCAAAGACAAGTTTCGACATCATCATCAATGCCACGTCGGTAGGGATGACGAGCAGCAAACAGCAGAGCATTCTAGAAGAAAAAGAACTGAATGCCAAGCTGGTATTCGATATGGTGTACAACCCTATGGAAACGCCGCTGCTGCGCATGGCCCGCGGTAAAGGGCTGGCGGTCATTACGGGGGCGGAAATGTTCGTACAACAGGGAGCGGAGCAGTTCCAACTATGGACTGGCAAGCCCGCACCCCGAGAAGATATGTGGCGAGTCGTAACCCACGCGTTGCGTTCGCGCACTGGAGCCTGAAACAGTATGTTCAAAGTGCAGATGGAGAGAGGAGACACCGAACAGCGGATCGATCAGTTCGATGACCGTCCGACGGTGGCTAAAGACCCTATGTTACGTAGATTGTTACGAATTTGCGGAGATATGCTTCCTTATCTTGCCTGGTTGATTCCTGTGGTGGACCGGATGATGGTGCCCAAGCATGAGCTTGCGGTTCCCGGCTTGCAAAGTCTGAGCAGCGATATCCGAAGCGATCTACGAGAAGACATGCAGCAACACCTTGCCGCGATGAAAGCAACCCAGGTGGATGTCACCCCCGCGATTGCAGAACAACAGCGCCGCCTGGAGAAACTGGAAGAACACGCGGCGGAGCTGAATCACTCGCTGGTGAACTTGTCTGAGGATCAGCTGGACTTGGCAGACCAGGTGCGCGCAATGGCTGGATGGGTGCGCAATTGCGCCATAGCAGCATTATTTCTGCTGTCCCTCCTTTTTGTTCTGAAGTTGGTGCAGGCTATCCACGGACACTAGATACGCCGCTAAATGCACGCCATTTGACAGCTTCTGCCTGCGTCGCGCAATCGCCTGGGGTCCTCCTCACGGCATCTTTCACCCGCGCACCAACACCTTTCAGCCCTTCCTTACGAAGCAACCCCGTAGGTATGTCCGCCGCAAAAATCCGGCCTGCCGACTCTATTTTTGAATTATGCGCGCAAGAAAGTTGCCGACTTTCCATCATGGGGACTAGGATGAGGCCATGTTCGGTGCAGCCCGCATGTTGGCGTGCCAGGACATAGGCCGTCTTATCGATCGCTCCCTCGATCGATCAATAGTTGAAGCTGTCCAACAAACTACAACTTTCAGCCTGGACGCTCCTAACGGATGCGCGCCAGCGTGATGGGGTGACTCGGTATGGCGTGGTATGCATATTGCATTGCAGAAAAAGAAGCATTCCCAGAATTAGCTCATCATCGCAAACCTATTCCATTAGACGCACAAAGCGGTGTTTTAGGTAACCAAATCTTCCTTTACCCTGCCAGTGATTTCGCAGTAGTCGTCAGCGAACATACTCCAGAAGACAAATTAGACCAGAAAGCGGCAGTCGACCACGCTCGTGTGATCGCGGACTGTTTTCAACATTCGACGGTATTGCCCTTCCGCTTCGGGACGGTATTTCCGGACGACGACGCTTTGCGCCGGTCGGTGCGGAGCAACCAACGCCAGTTCAATTGCAATGTGGAGCGTCTGCGAGGCAAGGCTGAGATGCACCTGAAAGTGGTGCTCGAAGACGGCGGACCGGATTCTCCCAAATATGTTTCCTCGCCCTGCGTGGGAAAGGAATATCTTTCACGACTGCGAGAAACCGCAACCGTGCAGCGGGAGCGGCAGACCAAGGCAAAGGCGGTCTTTGTCCAGGTTCATCGCATGTTTTCTCCTCTCGAAGAAGAAATTACCTGCCGTCGAACGGATAGCGGGAAGATGCTGCTCGATATTGCCCATTTGATTGAGCATGGGAACATCACCCGTTACCAGAACAAATATTCCAGCGCCAGCCAGACCATGCGCGACTGCCAGATGATATTGTCTGGGCCATGGCCGCCCTATCATTTCATTCAGGGAATGCACCGCACCGCGACACCTGTCCATGGTCATGCCTAGGCTACACATAGAAACGGCACATAGAACTGCATGATTTTGTGCTTCCGTCTCAGCAGAGAAAGAAAGCCCTCGCGGCCCACAACCGCGAGGGCTTTGTATGGGCTTCGCTGATTGGAGGAGACGAAAGCGTCGATTGCTGCCCACATTCTTTTAGACGCTCGAAAGTTAAAAATGGAATCACCGAGCAAGGCGATCCATCGCGCCCGCAAAAACCATGGCCCCGCAAACGCGACATTCGATTCGAATCTTTCCCCAACGCGCAATGCTACCAGCCATCTCCAGCACAACTTTCCTTCAGGAAAAATTGTGGGAGAGTTCAAATCCGGTTCTACTGATGCTGTAGATTGCTGGATTACGCCCACACTCAAATGCAACTAAGGTTGCTGAACCGGAAGACGAGCCGGCTCGATACGCTGCACTTGCAATCCCGTATTTTCCACTGCATCCGCGTGCCTCCCCGCCGCCGTACTCAGAACCCGGTGGGCATAGTTCGCCACCATAGCCACACCTTCCGCATAGTTCATATTCGGATGTCCTGCGCCTCCGTTATAGGCTCCCACCGCCATGGCCACGTTGCCGTGAAATGTTTCAAGAAGCTCCTTCAGGAGCAACCCCGCATACGTAGTCAGTACGTGGGAATCGACGTTGTCCAAATCGAGCTTTTCCGGAGGGCGAAGACGCGGCGGCAGCAACGAGTAGTCGCGGTGGTCCTTTCGATACAGCCTATGCGCATAGCGAAGCGTTTCCCGCGTGATCTGCCATGGCCCGACAGAATAGTTGCTGACCAATACCCTGCCCCTGCGGCGCCTCAATACGATATCGCCGGGCTGTGCACGCCGCTTCCACACAGCATGATTCAGGTCTCCGCGCACATCCAGATAATTGTTCTCCATGGCGCCGACACCAAGCAGCATGGCAAGCGGAATTTCGTAGAACTTTGCAACGGCGATCATGTCGGCGGCGAACTCAAGCGACTCTTCACGCGACACGACTTTCTCTACGGGGACAATCTGCTTCCACACGCGCGGATCGGTTTTCACCTTGAAGAGAATGAATTCGGCGACTGCCGAAGTGAGTTGGCGCTGCGGAAGCTGCAATAAGCGCTTGCGCACCGGCTGATGATAGGCGGCATCGAATAGATGGGTCTGCTGCTGCCAGTCTCGCACTTGAACTGTGGGAGGTGAAACCAGGGAAAAGCCCTCAATGAACCCATTCATCCGGAGTTGCCCCATGAAATCGACCGCAGGGAACAGATCGTTCCGCAACGCTACGTAGAGCCGGTACACCGGCTTGCCCTGCACTTCCGTCGTGGTCATCAGAATCTGGAAACCTGACAAAGGGGCCAGGCCCTGCAGGTACTCAAAACGAAGGTAAGCGGTCAATTCGTCGGAATAGTCGCCCACTTCCGCCAGCAGGTTGCCGTTTGGTATTTTTATTTGCGTGACATCATCGACGACCGCTACCTGTGGAAGAGAGTTGTACTGGATGAACGGCAGCGGCAAGATCCGATAGTGGTATGCACCCCAGATGGTTGTCCCACCCAGGGCCACAACGAGAACGGGAACTGTGACAAGGAGCAGGATCCGTCGCATCGATTGCATTCAGTGGAGAGCCGTCACTTCCACTCTCCGCCCCGACTTCCTTTCACAGCCAAGTTTACGAACAGAATGCACCTGACACGCGCGATGACCGCTACGCGATGATCGCAGAAAAAAATGTTGCGGAGACCAACCTAGGAAAGACGGTCAATGGTGGAAACGTTCTTTTTCCTGGTCAGGATCAATTTTTCCCGCCTGCGGGCTACGGACGCATGTTCGATCTTGCGCCAAAAAGCAACAAAGTAGTCGGCTGCGGAAATGATCGATACCAGCACCATAAAATAGACCGCGATAATTGCGATGACATGGACCGGCAGAATGAACGGGCCGAAGCTCCATACTACCCAACGATGATCGAGAATCGCCGCGACGACGGCCACGATCTGCGTCACCATCTTGAGTTTCCCCAAGTCGCTGGCCTGGATGGTAAACCCCTCCGAAGTCGCGATGGAGCGCAGTCCGGTAACCAGGAATTCCCTGCCAATGACGAGTACCGCGATCCAGGCAGGAACGATACGGGGATTCATTTCAACCAGAGCAATAAAGGCCGCCGACACCAGCAATTTGTCTGCCAGCGGATCCAGCAGCATGCCCATCGTAGTGATTTGCCCGCGCTTCCTGGCCAGATACCCATCGACCCCATCGGTGATAGAAGCCAGGATGAATAACACGGAGGCGAGAATCTCGGCCTCTCCATAAAAACTGTGGAAGGGAAAGCTCCGCGAAAGCAGCCAAATGAGGAGCGGGACGCAGAAGATGCGACTCATCGTGATGGAGTTGGGGAGATTCACGGCATTTTCTGGCTCGTGGCGCGGCATGCCGGGTGCCATGCAGGCCTTGCAAGCATTATGCACTACCTGCGGCGCCTTTGCCCTGAGAACCGACTTTTTCCTATTTTGACGGGGCGGGATGCGCCGGTATGGATACCATCCAACGAAATGAATCGAAATTTAGGATACGCCCTCGACCGAGGCGAGCCTCTGCTCTACTGGGACTTTCTCGGCTTGCCCGTCCAGTCCATCGAATGGGAAAAACAGCATGAAGATGGTGTTTCCCCCGGTTTGACCGTCTGCTACTCGGCTGCGAACACGGACAGTCCCGCGATGTTTTGCAATGATTTCTGAGCTGACCCATAACCCGAGTCCAGTACCAATAACTTCTTTGGTAGTAAAAAATGGTTCGAAAATGTGTCGACGTACATCTTCCGTCATGCCGCAGCCGGTATCCGCTACCAGGATTCGCACGCCGCGAACATCAGACTGGCTCCATTCCGTGGATGTGCGGACGGAAAGAAGCAGGTGCCCGCCTTTTGGCATTGCGTCGAGCGCGTTGCCGATCAGGCTGGCAAACAACTGGCGCATCTCTCCGCTGAAAGCCAACAGGTCGCCCGGATCACGATAGCGCCGGATAACATCCACGTTCGTGGCATGAACTCGCCCCTGATGCAGGGCCAGAACCGAATCCAGCAATTCACCTGGATTGACAAGCGATGGCTTAGAAGACTGGCGGTAGAAACGCAGAGTCTGCTGAGTAATCTGCGAGACACGAGCGATCTCCTGCTGCGCCATGTCTGTGTACTGCAGCGACTCCTCATCGAGCGGCTGCTGATGCAGCAAATAGAGCAAATTGGTGACTGCTTCAAGAGGATTGTTAATCTCATGGGCAATCGAAGCGGCAAGCTGCCCGGTAGCCGCCAGCTTTTCCGTTCTCCGCAGGCGTTCTTCCGACAACTTTCTGTCGGTAGCATCCACCATCACCGCGCCCACCCAACGGACGATGGGCGGCCTCGGCTCGGCTTCGATCGTGCTCTTGGAACCGTCGTCTGGGGGAGGACTCGGCGCGTCGGCACTGGTGCGAACTGGGTAAAAGCTGGTCAGCCAGGTGCGCGGATTGCCGGGCAGTGTTGGCAATTCGCCGCACAATTCCAGGTCGCGGACCGGATTTCCAGTCGTGAATACGCGTTCGATCGCATCAGAAACCTCCAGCCCAATCGAGCCGGGAAAGATTTCCTCTACGGTGCGGCCAAGATGATGACTGATGGAGAGATGGTTCATCTCCGCCAGGAATTGGTTCATGCGAACGTATCGCGTCTTGCGGTCAAAAAAAGCAAAGCCAATCGGCGCATTGGCCAGCATGGAATCCAGCAGAGCGAGCGTTTCGTTGAGCCCGGCACGCTGCTCTTTCAGGGCTCCAACCATGGTGTTGAAGGAGCGTGTCAGCTCGCCGGCCTCGTTGCGAGAACGGGTACGGAGAGGAAACACATCGCTGCGCTCGGGATCGCGAATGAGCAGTTTGGTACCGCGCAGAAGGCCGTGCAACGGGCGTGTGACGGAGCGTGCCAGCACCAAAGAAAACAGTGCGTTGGCGGCAATCGCCAACAGAGTAAAGATCAACGCGGAACGCAGAAGGCTCGACAGGTCGATCTGATCTTCCGAAGTGTCAGGATAGATCCACGCCAGTGCGACGGGAGCGTTGCCGACGTCGATGTTCTCGACGGCCATCACTCCCTGATCTCCGTTGTCGAAGATGGTGACCTTGGGATGCGATCGCAATTGACGTCGTTCGGCAGAAGACAGAGAGCGCGATTCATTGCCTCCGCTGTTGCCGCTGTAACCGAGCGTGTCACCGGACAGATTCGTGATGCGTGCCGCTCGAATCGCCGGCGTAGCCACCATTGCATCCAAAATGGGCTGCAGATTGGCGTTATGCTGCTCTTTCAACTCCGCAGCAGAGCCGCTGCTAAGTACGCTCACCTGATAGGCAAGCCTCTCAGCAGTGCGATGACGCAGGGCAGTACTTTGCTGATGGTATACATATCCGAAAACGGCAGCTACCAGAATGCACTGTAACAACGCGGTGCCGACGATAAGCTGCCACCGAATCGTTCGTGGCATGAGTCGAGGCATAAAAAGACTATTCCGATTGTATGGGACGGCCCATCGCACTGGCGAATCCGGAAATCGCGTTTGCCGCGATATCCGGTCTGCCAGGAACGAGTTGTCGGTTTAGCGTGCCGCCTGCGGATACGTAATCCGCGCGAATTCCACGCGACGATTGTTCGCTTTGCCTTCCGGAGTATCGTTCGGGCCCATAGCTTTGGAATCGCCGAAGCCTTTGGCGGTGAGTCGAGAAGCCGACACTCCCATCGTGATCCACTGCTGCATCACGGCATCGGCTCGCTGCTGCGACAGCGTGAGGTTGTGCGCAGCGGCGCCAGTATTGTCAGTGTGGCCATCGACCTCAAATTTCAGATCAGGGTTGGCATCCATCACGCGCTTGATCTGGTTGAGGGTGCCCATTCACTCCGGGCGTAACGTGGCTTTGTCCACATCGAAATTGATACCGTGCGTGACGATTTTGGCGTCCGTGAATTTCTGGCCGATAAGGTTCATCCCTTCACCGGAGGCCACGCGCACATTGGTAAAGATGATGGGATGGTCCGGATCGGCCACTCCCGCAAACTGAATGGATTCGGCGGAAAACTTCATGTCGGGCACAGCCCAATGTCATAATCCAAAGAACAAACTGGACAGAGATATTGAGGAATATCTTCAATTCAGTCTTTTGGGTTAGACGGAAGCGCCGGATAGCAATTTCTGGCGCAAACCTGCAGCAATCTGCGCACCGTGGAAACGTCCATTTTCAATGAAAATCTCATTGGTGCGCGCACCAGCCACAATCACCCCCGCAAGGTAAATGCCGGGAACATTGCTTTCCAGCGTCTGCGGATCATAGACCGGCATGCGATCCGGGCCCTCCATACGCACGCCGAGAGCTTCCAGAAAACCAAAATCCGGATGATACCCCGTCATCGCGAACACAAAATCGTTCTTCAGCGTCCGTGCGCCCTCCGGAGTGCGCAACCGCACCGCATCAAGGGTAATCTCCTCCACAGTCGAATTGAAATAGCCGTGGATTTCGTCATGCCGCATCCGATTCTCAATGTCGGGAAGAATCCAGTATTTGACGTGCTTGTGCATGGCGGGGCCGCGATGCACAAGGGTGACGCGCGCGCCGTGCCGCCACAGGTCCAGCGCCGCAATGGCTGCGGAATTCTTTCCGCCAATGACCAGCACATCATGATCGAAAAATGGATGCGGGTCCGTGTAGTAATGGTGGACCTTGGGCAGGTCCTCTCCGGGGATGTTCAAATAGTTGGGCCGGTCATAGTACCCGGTGGCAAGAATCAGCTTCCGCGTGCGAAGGGCATGCCGACGCTTTGCCGAATCCGTGCAGCGCACGGTAAAGTCACCGTCCCGCCCCTCCACTCGCTCCACAAACATGTACTGGCGGATATCCAGCCGGAAGTGCTGCGCCACCTTGCGATAATATTCCAGCGCTTCCTGCCGGTTCGGCTTCTGGTTCGGGCTGCTGAAGGGGATGTTGCCGATCTCGAGCAGCTCCGGCGTCGTGAAGAACGTCATGCCGGAGGGATAGTTGAATAACGAATTGCAGACGCACCCTTTATCGACCAGCACCACGCGGAAGCCGGCATTCTGCGCATCGATGGCGCACGCGAGGCCGGTAGGCCCAGAGCCGATGACGAGCACGTCGAACTGTTCGGGTGCGGAAGATGCAGAATCGGTCATGCTCTTATTTAAGCAGATGAACCGAATCTACTCCGGCTGCGCTTCCGCGTCCTGATGGAACAACAGAGTGCTTTACCTAACCGGTGCGTTCGATCGGTTGCTTTTCCAGCATTAAATAATCCTCGTCAACCGTGGCGTCCTGGCGGCGAGCCTTTCCCCATCGATCGAATCCATAGGAGGAGCCCGCAGTGACAAGAAGATTGGCAGCCAGGCTCCATATTCCCGCGTAAAGAGAAAGTGTGAACCCGTGCATGTGAACGGTGTACACGGAACTATGCAACCGCAATACCGCCGCCATGGATGTTCCAACAACAATGCCCACGCCCCAGCCAAGCAGCAGAGAGTGATGGTGGAAGCAACGCTTCCACAAGCCGAAGACAATGGCTGGAAGCGTCTGCAGAATCCAGATTCCTCCCAGCAGTTGAAGGTTGATGATGAACGTATGCGATGCAAGGAACACAAAGATCAATGCGCCGATCTGCACAAAAATAGACGCGTTTTTGGCAGCCGATGATTCCTGCGCGGGTGTCGCATTCGGCCGTAGGAATTCCCGATAAAAATTCCGCGTATAAAGATTGGCCGCTGCAATCGACATGATCGCCGCGGGAACCAATGCGGCAATCACAATGGCCGCAAAGCTGAGCCCCGCAAACCAGGATGGAAAATATCTTGAAAGCAACTCTGGCACTACCTGACTGGTGGAAGCAGGATGAAGCCCCGCTGCCACGCCCATAATCCCAAGCAGTGCGATCAGTCCTAGCAACAGCGTGTATGCGGGAAGCAGCGCAGCATTGCGCCGGATCACCTGGCCGCTCTTCGACGCAAGGACGCTTGTAATGGTGTGCGGATACATAAAGGCCGCCAGAGCAGAGCCCAGCGCGAGCGAGGAGTAGGCGGTAAAATCTTTCGGCTTCAAGATCATCGAGGCAGCGCCGCCAGAGGAAGACCATGTAGAGGAAGCAATATGAAAAATGTGCGCGAAGCCGCCCAACTCGATTGGGAGAATGATGATGCACGCAATCACCACGATGTAAATCAACAGATCCTTGGCAACCGCAATCATGGCGGGTGCGCGAAGGCCGCTTGAGTAGGTGAAAAAGGCCAGGATCAGAAAGGCGATCGTGATTGGGAGGTTGTGCAGAAGGGGCGTATTTTCGGAAAGGCCGACCTGATCCAATATGCTTTGCATGCCGACTAGCTGCAATGCGATGTACGGCAGGATCGCCATGATTCCCGTGAATGCCACGACGGTCGCCAGCGTCCGGCTGCCGTACCGTCCCTTCACAAAATCCGCTGGGGTGACATAACCATGGCGTTGCGACACCGCCCACAAACGGGGCATGGTCGCAAACACAAACGGATACACAATGATTGTGTACGGAAGCGCGAAAAAACCGAGCGCTCCTACGCCAAACACCAGTGCGGGCACGGCGATGATCGTGTAGGCGGTATAGAAATCGCCTCCAATCAGGAACCAGGTGATGAGCGTTCCAAATTGGCGACCCGCAAGTCCCCATTCGTCCAGGACGCCGAGATTGCCCCTTTTCCACTTTGCGGAGAAAAAGCCAATCGCGGCAATCGCCAGGGAAACAATCAGAAATACAGTCAGAGCTTGCGCGTCAATGGGGTGGGGGGGCAATTATCTATTCCTCCAGTACACAAGACCCACGAGTAAAGCTGTGAGCGGCACCCAGAGAAATTGATACCAGTAGAAGAAAGGAAAGCTAAACAGTGTGGGGGTCTCGCGCGCATAGAAGGAAGGAAACAGCAGTCCGATATACGGCAGGAACAGCAGCCAGCGCCAGCCAAGCCGCTTGGCTGGCAACTTCTCGTCAGCCTTCAGCATGAACATCCTCTTTCTGAATCAATGGAGTGCCCCTGCAATAACCGTAATCACAGAATTATCGCCGATTCGATTGCGCATTTACTGCAGAATCGGAATGCCCGCGATTCTGGCCTGCCATTCCTTCGGGCCGGTCTGGTGGACAGAGGTTCCTTTGCTATCGACCGCGACGGTGACGGGCATGTCCTTCACGTCGAATTCGTAGATGGCTTCCATCCCTAAATCCTCAAACGCCAGCACGCGGCTGCCGCGGATCGCTTTCGACACCAGATACGCAGCTCCGCCGACGGCCATCAGATACACGGCCTGGTAGTCGCGGATTGCTTCGATGGCAAGTGGGCCTCGCTCCGCCTTGCCGACCATGCCAAGCAGCCCCGTCTGCTCCAGCATTTGTCGCGTGAAACGATCCATGCGCGTAGCGGTGGTCGGACCTGCGGGGCCGACAACTTCTTCGCGAACGGGATCGACGGGACCGACGTAGTAGATGAATCGGTTTGTGAAATCGACGGGAAGCTTTTCGCCGCGATTCAGCATGTCGGTCATGCGCTTGTGGGCGGCATCGCGACCTGTGAGCAGCTTGCCGGTGAGGAGAATGACTTCACCGGGCTTCCATGAAGAGACTTCGGCTCGCGTGACGGTGTCGAGATCGACGCGACGCGAGGTGGAGACATCGTAGGTCAGCTTCGGCCAGTGTTCCAGCGAAGGCGGCTCCAGCGTGGCCGGTCCGGTGCCGTCCAGGACAAAGTGGGCATGCCGTGTAGCCGCGCAGTTGGGGATCATGGCGACGGGCAGATTCGCAGCGTGCGTCGGATAGTCGAGAATTTTCACGTCGAGCACAGTGGTAAGGCCGCCGAGTCCCTGCGCGCCGATGCCGAGACGATTCACCTTGTCATAGATTTCCAGACGGAGCTCTTCCAGGCGGTTCGAGGGGCCACGCGCGATCAGGTCCTGCATGTCGATCGGCTCCATCAGCGCTTCCTTGGCAAGCAGCATGGCCTTTTCCGCCGTGCCGCCGATGCCGATGCCGAGCATTCCGGGCGGGCACCATCCGGCGCCCATGGTGGGGACGGTCTTGATAACCCAGTCCACGATGGAGTCCGACGGGTTGAGCATGACGAATTTGGATTTCGCCTCGGACCCGCCGCCTTTGGCCGCGACGATGACTTCGACGTTGCCACCGTGGACGAGAGAAATATTCACCACTGCGGGGGTATTGTCCTTTGTGTTTTTGCGCTTGCCCGCAGGATCGGCCAGTACCGACGCGCGTAGGACGTTGTCCGGATGCGTGTAGGCGCGGCGCACGCCTTCATTCACCATTTCTTCGACGGTGAGGTGCGTCGTGTCCCAGCGGACATCCATGCCGACCTTGACGAAGACGGTGACGATGCCGGTGTCCTGGCAGATGGGGCGATGGCCTTCGGCGCACATGCGGGAGTTGATGAGAATCTGCGCGATGGCGTCCTTGGCGGCGTGGGACTGCTCCAGTTCGTAGGCGCGGGCGAGGTTGGTGATGTAGTCGACGGGATGGTAATAGGAGATGTGCTGCAACGCGTCGGCGACGCTCTGGATCAGGTCCTGCTGGCGAATCGTGGCCATAATGATTGGTGTTTTCCTCGAAGTTGGTCGAACATATGATTTTAGACCGGCAAGCAGGGACGGCAAAGGAGTGGAGAACCATGAGCGAAACACGCAAGGAAAAAGATTCGCTAGGGTATGTCGAGGTTCCAGCGCAAGCATACTATGGCGCGCAGACGGCGCGCGCGGTACAGAACTATCCCGTCTCCGGGATGCGCGCACACCCGCTGCTGATCCGTGCCATCGGCATGGTGAAGTCTGCGGCGGCGCAAGCCAATAAAGAGCTGGGGCTGGTGGAAGCTGACCGTGCCGATGCCATTGCCCAGGCGGCGCGGGAAATAATCGACGGCAAGTGGGATGAGGAATTTCCGGTGGACGTATTTCAGGCCGGGGCCGGCGTCAGCTTCCAC
>JBDTBI010000284.1:0-3724 GCA_039924215.1 Acidobacteriaceae bacterium | reverse complement strand
AGATAGAAAAACTCTCTACTCCCGGCAGCATGGGATATCCATAGTCGGCCTTGCCCGGTTGCGGCCAGGGAACACCCCAGTGCACGGGACTTTCGCTGGCGGGTTCTGTCTGGCTATAGCCCGAAGTGGAGAATACGCAAAGGCCGCAAGCAAGCAAAAGCGCAATGCCTGCCGAACCCCTGAATGACGACAATCTTCTCACTCTCATTCCGTGTCCTTTTCTATGGTCCTCAAATCATGAGAATAGAATTTCCAGATCCGAACCGTTTCATCATTCCTAGAATCAGTCGCTACTGTGAACTTCGAACCTCCTTGATCAATCTAGATCAACTGGAAGACCGGCACTCGGAAATAATATACCTATCTACCTGCCAGTGTGAATGTGTGACGAACAGGAGGACGACAGCAAAAAGGAAAATGCGAAAACAGCCGTCGGCCAGAAGTGGACGAGCCTCAGCTCCGTCGTTATACCCATGCTTCCGGAGTGACGAACTCACAAGCTTCACCGCAGCGAGAAAAATCATCTTTCCAGTACGAGATTAGCCGGTTGGTCGCAATCACGGTATGTTTGAGATCTTGTCCCATAGCGGCCTGTCCGCCGTCGTGCAGCAGAGCATTCGTGGCGAAGCCTCGTCCCAGATCCTTGTGAAAGCAGCGCAGAATGTTCAGCTCCACGGCTTCCGCTGGGATCCGTCTCCAGTCATACCCCATCGCATTCCCACGTTACCGGGGTCAGACCCAGATCTCGCACCGCGCGCAGCACGTCCGGCCGGCGTCCGCCGTGGAGCGGGCAAAACCATCGCACAGGGGCATCCAGCACATCTTCGAGCGCCGCATTGCAGTCGCGCAGTTGCTGCCGCACAATGCCGGAAGGCCGCACCAGCAGCAGCGGATGCGTCATGGTATGGTTGCTAATCAAGTGCCCGGCTGCGGGGCTACGGCGCGAGCGATCTCTGGGCGCTGGCGAACGAAGCGACCAATCATAAAAAAATGTGGCGCGAACCTCATGTTCTGCCAGCACCTCCAGCAGGCGAAACGTGTACGGGTCGTTGGGGCCGTCGTCATACGTCAGGGCAATCTGCGTGGGTTTTCGGGTCGTTACGAGACCGCAAGACGGGTACGGAAGTACCTGCGGGAAGCGCCAGGGAGTACGAGCTGCCGCCGAAGAGCTGGAAGATCGATCCCTGGCGGGCGTGGTTGCGGGAGCGCTGGGAGCAGGGCGTGCATAATGCCAGCCGGTTGTTCGGGGAGATGCGCAAGCGCGGCTATGACGGCTGTTACACACAAGTGAAAAAGGCGGTGCGTGAGGGGCGGAGCGAGGGTCGGGAGCGGGCATCCGTGCGCTTCGAGACGGCGCCGGGCGAACAGGCGCAGATGGACTGGGGCATTTCGGCAACTGGGGTGGCGGGCGGCTGTATGGGTTTGCGCTGACACTGGGCTGGTTGCGAATGCAATACGTGGAGTTCACCCACCGGCAGGATGTGGAGACGCTGCTCAACTGCACGGTGCATGCCTTCCGGTATTTTGGCGGCGTAACGGCGACGGTGCTGACCGACAACATGAAGACGGTGGTGCTCGACCGTATCGATGGGCACGGAAGAATGGCCTGCTGCACACGCAGGTCAGGATCTTTCCCCAGTCGTTGATCGTCGCTCTTCACATAGCCAATCGAGCGGATACGATCAGTTCGCCGCGGCGTGCTTTCTCTCTGCGCGCCTCGACCGAGCGCTGGCGCAACAGATCCAGTTCCTACTCGTTCAGGCTGCCCTTGAGGCCCAGCAGCAAGCGGTCGTTGCTGAGCCGGGGCGCGTAGACCATCTCTGATCGATCAGCACAGTATCCACCACGCGGCAGACTTCCACCAGTTGCTGCCACTCACGGCTGTTGCGGGCAAACCGGGAGACTTCGCGGGCCGCGACCGCACCCACCTCCCCCGGGCAGACTTCAACGACCATGCGCTCGAAGCCGACGCACGTCACGCAGCCGGCGGCGGATCTTCTCAGGTCTTCATCCACGACTTCGATCTCATGCCACCCGAGTTGCTGCAGCCGCGTTTCCATCGCGTACTGCAGCTTCTGGCTCTCCAGGTTATGGCTCACCTGATCTGGAACGCAAGGCCATTCTATCTGTCCGATCCTGGTGCTGAATCACCCGTGCTGCGGCGCTTTGCGGGCGTGGATTCTGGGTCGAGCCGCAGCACCCGACGAGACGACCATTCTTCGCTTCCGCCACCTGTTGGAGACGCGGGAGTTATGCGGCCAGATCCTGGACACGGTGAACGACTATCTGGCCGGCAAGGGGCTACACGCATCTCGGCCGGCACCATCGTCGATACGACGATCATCCATGCGCCCTCCTCAACCAAGAACAGCAAGCTGGAGCGCGATCCGGAGATGCATCAGACGCGCAAAGGGAATCAGTGGTATTTCGGCATGAAGGCGCACATCGGTGTGGACTCGAAGGAAGTGATTGTGCACTCAGTCTGCACCTCGGCGGCCTCGGTGTCAGACGTGCATATGCTGCCCGATCTGTTGCATGGTGAGGAAAAGAAGGTCTGGGGCGATGCCGGCTATCAGGGACAAGGTGAAGTGATCCGCGAGGCTGCTCCGCGTGCCCAGGACATGACTTCGCGACGGGCAAAGTATAAGGGCTGCGTGGACGAGAAGCAGCGAAGCAAGAACCGCAGCAAGGCGCGGGTGCGATCGAAGGTGGAGTGACCCTTTCGCATCATGAAGCGGGTGTTTGGATATACCAAGGTGCGCTATCGCGGCTTGAAGAAGAACCACGAGTGGCTGCTAACAGCCTTCGCACTAGTCAATCTCTACCAGCACCGCAAACACCTGCTTATGCAGAGGGCGTAGTGTGCCCGGCGCCCTGAATACGGCCTCCAGAGACAAAACCAACACTGAATAACCCCGGCCTGCGCTCCAAACACTGCCAAAAAAGTACCGCCCAATCTCCACGTCCCGGAACCAGTGACCTGCGCAGAGACTCCCTAAGTTGATGAGCTGGGTACGCCTCACAACCAAGTGATTCAAACCCGGTACAGACACTGAAGGTCATGCTGTTCGACGGTTTTCTCTAGAACGAACCACATGCTGAGACGCGTCACGGTTTCACAAATTGCTTTCGCCGTGCTAGCTTCGATGCCAACCAAATGAGATGGCTGCTCCGAAAAGAATCGAACAACCTTGCTCCACGACCGCCGTTAGAGTCCATCCCGTTACATAAAATACGAAATCACGGGAGGTTTCCTTGTCCCATGGCTACATGTGACGGTTTGTTGACCAGCTAGCAAACCAACTGGATTACCACTAAACATTTGCGGCATCGGTATCTCCTGCTACTTGCCCAAGCAACATCCAGGCCGCAGGAAATCAGAGGATGGATTTGCATATCTCATGGTTCTACCATCACCTTCAAGGAATCGGCTCCTCCGGTGGAGCGGAAAGCATCTAAAGCTTTGTCCAACGGAAAGTGATCAGTCACTAATCCGGCAGCATCAATACGACCGCTCACAAGGAGATCGATCGCGCGGGACATTGTGTTCGGATTGTTATAAGATCCGCGGATAGTAATCTCATGTTCATTCAGTAAGAACGGGCTGACTTCGACAGTCTGATCTTTATGGCATACACCGAAAAGCATCAACGTACCTCCGCGCATCACAAGCCGGAGAGCCTGTTGAATGGCGGCAACATTACCGGAGCAATCAAAAATTACT
>JBDTBI010000283.1:0-7555 GCA_039924215.1 Acidobacteriaceae bacterium | reverse complement strand
GGTACGCACGCTGTTGACCCGCGATTTTCTCACCGCATTCACACAGGTGGACGCGCTGCTCACGCCCACCGCTCCGACGCCGGCTTTTCGCCTGGGAGAAAAAACCGACGATCCGCTGGCCATGTATCTGGCCGATATCTATACCGTCACGGCGAACCTCGCCGGCATCTGCGGTATCTCCGTTCCCTGCGGCAACACCGCGGCAGGCCTGCCGATTGGAGCGCAAATCCTGGGACGGCATTTCGACGAAGCCACCGTCTTGCGCCTCGCCCAGGCAATCGAACAGGCACAGAGATGAAAGACGATTTTGCAGAAGCATCAATTGCAACCGCAAAAGTTACGCAAGCTGCCGACCGCCTCATCGTCGCGCTCGATGTTCCCACCGCAGCGCAAGCCAGAGAACTGGCCGCACAGCTAAGTGGAATTTGTCGCTGGGTCAAAGTTGGGCTGGAGCTGTACCTTGCCGCAGGCACGGCGATCGTCGAAGAACTGGCCGCGGAGGGCTTCTCCATTTTTCTCGATCTAAAATTTCACGATATTCCCAACACGGTCGCCGGAGCGGTGCGTTCCGCAGCCTCCATGGGCGCTTCACTGCTGACCATCCATGCGGCAGGTGGTCCAGCCATGCTACAAGCCGCCACAGAAGCCGCCGCGAAATCGGAAAACTCCCCGCGCCTGCTCGCCGTCACGGTGTTGACCAGCATGGATCGCGTGCAATTAGCGGCCATCGGCGTCGACGCCTCTGCCGCTGATCAGGTTCTCCGATTGGCACGCGTGGCAACAGCCAGCGGCATCGACGGACTGGTCTGCTCTGCGGAAGAAATTAGGCTGCTGCGTCAGGAATTAGGCGCAGACGTGCAGTTGGTGATTCCAGGAATTCGTCCGGCTGGCGCAGCCGTGGGCGATCAAAAACGAATCGCCACGCCCGCGGATGCGATTCGGGCCGGGGCCAGCAAGCTTGTCGTCGGCAGGCCAATTACCCAGGCCAGCAATCCAGCGCAGGCCGCGCAAGCCATCCTTACAGAAATTGCTGCCGCAGAAATTGTCGGCGCGCTTTAGTCCATCGCGCGGGGCCTACTGCGGCAGAGTCTGCTTGCCTTCAACAGTTATGTGCGCGGACACACCAGCCACATCCGGCCCCGGCTGGCTTCCTCCCACAAATAGGGTGTACTTTCCCGGCAGGATCTCCCGCCTTCCATCGGCTAGTACCTGACTTAACTGGCGAGGATCCACGTTGATGTGCACTGGCCGCGTGGCCCGCGCCGGAACACGCACGCGAACAAATCCAGCCAGCACATGGATAGGGACAAGCGCGGCGGGAACACCCGGTGCTGGAGGGTACCTCAGGTATAGTTCCGCCACTTCCTCACCTGGAAGGTTGGACGTGTTGGTCACATCCGCATCCACCGTCAGCGACTTCCCAGCCTCCAGATGCTCCGTCGATACGTGCAGATTATGGAAGTGAAACTTTGAATAGCTTAGGCCATATCCGAATCCATACAGCGGCGTCCCGTGGAAATAACGATACGTGCGGTCCGCCATCGAATAGTCGGTGAACGGCGGCAATTGGTGGACGGAGCTGTAGAAAGTGATCGGCAATCTTCCGGCGGGATTATTTTTCCCCAGCAGAGTATTCACGATGGCCTCACCGCCGCGCGCGCCCGGGTACCACGCTTCCAGGATTGCGTTGGCATGTTGCTGCGACCAGTTCACGGCCAGTGCCGAACCGTTCATCAGCACCACCACCAGCGGCTTGCCTGTAGCCGCCACGGCCTGCAACATCTGCTGCTGCACGTCCGGCAGGTCCAGCGTGGTGCGGTCGCCGCCATCAAATCCAGGAATGTGGATCCGCATCTCCTCGCCTTCAAGACGCGGAGAAATTCCAACGACTGCGACGACTATATCGGCTCGCTTCGCGGCGGCAACTGCCTGTTGACGCAGCACCTCCACCGGAGGCCACCAATTGAAGGAGACGCCTGCATTGAACAGCGCGGACTGATGCGCATATTCCAGCCGAAACGCGTGCGGCTTTGTATCGGTAAATGTGACGTGGAAGTCTGCAACGTGGCGTGGTGACGACTGGCCCTGCGCAGCGTTGGAGCCTGAAGCGTTTGAGGTAGAAACGTTCGATGTGACCTGCTTGCCGTCAAACCAAACGGTATACGCTTCCACTTCCTTGCAGTGGCGGCAACTGATTACCTTTACCTGGAATCTGTAGTCTCCCGGCGCCGGCGGCGAAAACGTTCCACTCCAGCGCACGGAGAATGCATTCGGAGGAATTCTTCCTAGAATCGGACTGGCCGCGTTCCAGTCGGCGTCGATGTTTCCCGAGGCGATTGCAGCCGCAGGCCCGGAGAAATCCGCGTTGCCAAAAACTTTCGCGGTTAGCCCTTCCGCTCCGCTGGAGGTATGAAACACATCGGGCGGAACAGGCAAGGATAACTGCTCCACATACGGGGCGCCTTGTACATCCAGAACACGAAAGTGTTTCTGCTTCGCCACAGCCTGAAACGCAGCGAGTGGAGTCTCAGGCTGAATCGGCGTCCCATTGTAGTTCCCTTCCAGTGCCGCCAGCGAAGATGCATTCGGCCCGATGACGGCCACAGTTTCTACACTGGTGTTCAGCGGCAGTATGCCATCGTTCTTCAGCAATACCATCGACTCATCCGCGGCTTGCAGGTCCAGACGCGCATGTTCCGGGGAATAGACAATCGAGCGGCTCAGGGATTGCAGCGGCTGATCTTTCGCGGGTGCAAGAATTCCAAGACGAATCCGCGCCGTCATCAACCGTTTCACAGCGGTATCGATTTCGCTTTCCTTGATTAGCCCATCGTGCACCGCTTGCACCAGCGTGGAATACTCATCGCCGCAACTTAGATCGGTTCCGGCGCGCACGGCGTCCACGGAGGCCTGCTCGACGGTCGGCGCATATTTGTGGCCGGTGGCGATGTTACCCACGGCCCCGCAATCGGAAACAACATAGCCGCCAAACTTCCAGTCGCCGCGCAGAATTTGTTGCAGCAGCATCTTGCTCGCACACGCGGGCACGCCATTCACGGCACTATAGGCGCACATAATGGAGTCGGCATGGCCATCCACGATGGTGGCACGAAACGCGGGCAGGTAGGTTGCTTCCAGATCGTGAGGCGATACGTTCACGTTGAACTCATGCCGCAAAAGCTCCGGGCCGCTATGCACATCAAAATGCTTCGGCGTGGCAATTGCCAGGTAATAGTTCGGATTGTTTCCCTGCAAGCCTTTCACAAACTGCGTAGCCAGCCGCCCGGTCAGAAAAGGATCTTCGCCGTAGGTCTCCTGCCCCCGACCCCAGCGAGGATCGCGAAAGATGTTCACATTCGGCGCCCAGAAATCCAGCCCAAAATAGATGGAGTGATTGTCTTCCCGCACAGCGGAGTTGTAGCGTCCCCGCGCCTCCATCCCAATTACATGGCCTTCTTCGTGGATCAGCGGCGCGTCCCAGGTGGCGGCCATGCCGATAGCCTGGGGGAAAACCGTCGCATAGCCGGCGCGCGCCACGCCGTGCAGGCCCTCGCTCCACCAGTTGTATTCGGCAATTCCCAGCCGTGGAATCGCCGTCGCATGGTTTTGCATCTGCGAAACCTTCTCCTCCAGCGTCATGCTGGAGACCAAGTTGTCCACGCGCTGCTCCATGCGATTTGAGGAATTTCGATAAGCCGTTGGACTCCTAACGGCGGTCGATTGCGCGGAACCTCCTGTAGCCAGGAGGAGCAACGTGCTGGACACGAAACAAAATGCAGCAAGCCCAGCCTTCCGTCGTGTTGAAGTTTTTTGAAGCCGAGGCGATCGAAACATGCTCTCTCCTTTTCGCAACCTACGGAAGGATGTCCATTGAGCGTCTACCAATCTACCGGGGCTCGGCAGGCCCTGACAAATTCCTACGCATCGCTCGAATCGCAGGCTTCCAGGGGAGTGGCGGCAACAACAAGTGCGTGTAATATGTTAGGGTTGGGTTGCCGCCAGATCAAAATCTGCATCTCAATCTCCGGAGATATATATTGTATGAGCCCATTTAAGGAATCTGGCCTCAGTGCCATGCTTTCCGTGGCATTGCTTTTGGGGATTGCTGGCTGCAACGGAAATCAAAATGCAGCGCAGGCCCAAATGCAGGATCAGGCCTACGCCCCTCAAGCGACTCCAGTCACGTACAACCAGGTCGCCCAAGATCAGAGTGGCTACGATCCGGGCTACGACCAGGGCGACTATGACACTGCGGACGAGCAACCCGTGTACGCTCCTGAGGCGCCCCCTGAGATGCCCGAGTACGACCAACCGGAAATCCCAGGCGACAACTACATCTGGACTCCAGGATATTGGTATTGGTCCCCGGCCGGGTATTACTGGGTGCCCGGAGCCTGGGTGCTCGCCCCCTATGTTGGCGCACTCTGGACGCCGGGATACTGGGGCTTTGTGGGCAACCGGTATTTTTGGAACGCCGGATACTGGGGACCCTATATCGGCTTTTATGGCGGCATCAATTACGGCTACGGCTATTACGGCAGCGGCTATGAGGGCGGCTACTGGAACGGTGGAGCTTTCTATTACAACCGCTCCATCAACCGGGTAGGCCGTAACATGCGCTATGTGTATACGCGCAATGTCTCGAACAACAACCGCAATCGCGTCAGCTATAACGGAGGACGCGGCGGCTTGAATGCCCGCCCAAATTCTTCGCAAGTGACCGCAGCCCGCTCACGGCGTTTTGGAGCCTTGCCGGCGCAGCGCCAACTGGTGCAGCAATCCCGGCAGAATCGCGGCCAGTTCGCCAATACCAACAAAGGAAGACCGGCCCAGGGAGCTTGGACACGTCCAGTCAATGGCGGACGCAAAGCTCCAGCCGCACGGCCAACCGAAGTTCGACCATCCACCGGAACCCGACCGGCAGAAGGGGCACGTCACGGGAATCGTCCCGGCACCGCAACCCGGCCCAACACGGAAAACCGGCCAGCGCCAAATTTCCGTCGCGGAGCAGGAGAGAACACGCCCAGCCCAGGCCGACCTTCGGACATGAATCGACCCAGCCGCGAGCAACAGCAGCCTACGCAGCAAACTCGCCCCGCACCACAGGAATATACGCGTCCGACGTACCAGAACCGGCCTGAATCGGGCAATCGTCCGCAGCAACCCTCTCCGCAGGAATATACGCGCCCGACGTACCAGAACCGGCCTGAACCGGGGAATCGTCCGCAGCAACCCCGACCGCAAGCCCGACCGGAAGCAAGGCCACTGCTAAGGCAGGAGTCCCGTCCTGATCCGCAGCCACGACAGCAGTCACGCCCGGCCCCGCAAGTCATGCGCGAATCGCGTCCGTCCCCGCTAGTCCGTTCATCGCCCCAGCAACGTCCGGCACCGCAGGCACGTCGGGAGCAACGAAGTGGAGACAATCGCCCGAACTAGACCGCCCCGGCCCTAGAACAGGTCAGGAATCGTGTGGAAGGCGATACGCGTCGGAGCAGCAGCGCGGGCCAGGTGCATACTGGCGAAATACAGCGTTTCAGTTCCGTATTTGTGGTTTAGCTGATCCATGGTCGCTGCCAGTTGGTCCCGGCCGGTTTCGCGATCCAGTGTGCTGAACAGGCTGAGCGTATGCAGGTCGTCCGGAACCAGATCGATCAGCGTGACGCTGACCAGAAATGGCGTTTCATATATCGCACCCTTTGGGCGCATCGACCATAATTTCTGTAGTCCCTCTATCAGCGTCTGCGAATCCTGGCATTCCACCAAACGTATTTGTGCTCCCCATTTCCGCTGGGGAATGCCGGATGTGTGCTCCCCTTGGCTGGCTGATTTCGGCACCGCGAAGTGCAGCGAAAGCGCAATACCCGCAGCCCAAAGCTTTTGTGTGCGCAGGCGCATTGCCGCCTTATGCAGCAGTTTGTGCGCAATGGCATAGGATCCCTCAATCGTACGAAACTCCGGCGCCAGCACATGCTGGTGGCCCACGGACTTTGCATGCTCCAGTTCCGCGTTATGAAAATCCTTTCCGCGCAGCCAGTGCCACAGCCGCTCACCCTGCACGCTGCCCCAGGCCTGCCCTAGTTGTTCCGGAGTCAGTGCCAGCAAATCCGCCATGGTATGGACGCCGCGCGCATTCAGTCGCTCCTCCATGCGCTTGCCAACGCCAACCAAATCGCGCAACGTCAACCGCAGCAGCACATGCGGCAACAGGTCCTGAGTCAGTGCAATCAGGCCATCCGGCTTTTCCATGTCGGAGGCGATCTTGGCAAGATAACGATTCGGCGCCAGGCCAATGGAACAACGCAGTGTGCTTCCCACCTGTTCGCGAATCGCGGTCTTGATGCGCCGCGCCAGATCCATCGCCGCCAGCAACGGCTGCTCCCGGCCCATCAACTCGCAGGCCATTTCATCAATGGAGCATACCGACGATACCGGAACACAGCTCTCCACGGCTTCCACGACGCGGCGGTGGTAGTCGACATACAGTTCATGCCGTCCCTCCACCAGCACCAACTCCGGACACATTCGCTTGGCCTCACCCACTTGAGTCCCGGTCTTGATGCCGTATGCCTTGGCTTCGTAACTCGCCGCAATGCAGCACGTTGTATCCGCCATCGAGGGAACCACCGCAACGGGTCGGTTGCGCAGGTGGGGCTCCTTTTCCTGTTCAACAGAGGCAAAGTAGGAGTTGAGATCCAGGAAAAGCCAACGTACGCGGGGTGCCGTGGCATTTCTGCGTGAATCCCCCGAATTTGTAGCCATCGGCGTCACCATATTCGCTTATTATTCGCTACGATTGTGCGCCTGAATATACCAAATTGCAACGCCGCACTCTTTCCTGTTGCTGGATGGTGGGGTTTATAGGACGATCAGTCAAAGCGCCCCATGGTCACCCAACCAGCACAGGTCGAGTCCGGCCCGATCGTAGGCAAAACCACACCTCGAACAGGATGGGTTCTCGGCGTCGCTACAGCAGCCTTCGTATCGACCGTCCTGCCATTACTGCTATTCCTTCGAAGATTTCCACGGCTTGCTCCCTTTGCCGTCGACGCCAATGATGCCTTCTATTACTTGACCGTTGCGCGAAACTCGCTCCACACTTCCTTCTATTCTTTCGACGGGGTGCATCCGACGAATGGATTTCATCCCGTTTGGCAATTTCTCCTCTACACTGCCATGCGTTGGAACGTCCTCAAGCCGGAAGACCCGGGCGTCACGCTGCACCGGCTATTTATCGGAAATGTCTTGCTGCTCGGTGTTGGGTTCGCGTTGCTGGCTGCATTTGCCGCTCGTACTCTGCGTAGGCCATGGCTTGCCTTCCTTGCGGTCTGCCCAGGATTCTTATGGTTTGCTGTTGCTCTCAGCGCGCCGGTCTACCTTGCCAACTGGTCCTATCTCAACGGCATGGAGACGTCGGTCGAACTCGTTTGCCTGGGCGTGGCGCTGCTTACCTTTTCAACCGGCAGCTACTCCAGTGTTCGTTTCCTTCTCTCCATGTTCTTCTTCGGTCTGACGGTGCTCTGCCGTCTGGACGACGTGTTCTTCCTTGTGCCGATCT
>JBDTBI010000282.1:0-3067 GCA_039924215.1 Acidobacteriaceae bacterium | reverse complement strand
CGATAGAAAAGACGTCATCGACCAGGTCGCCGCTATGCTGATCCTGCAAAGCTGGCTCGACGCCCACCGCTCCGCCGCTCAAAGTTTGTAGCGTCTCGTCCGAGCCGGCGCTGCAACGGCATCCTTCCAGATCGGTATAATAAGCAGATTGCAACAAGCCGATGCGCCAGGGTGTCCCACTGTCAGGGATTTCGCGCGTCTATATTGCTATTGCTCTATCTATACGGTCCCGGATGGTCTTATGACGGAACAAGTCAAGAAAATATTAGAAGCGGAGATTCGCCAGCTGGAACACGAGCTGACGCATGAGCTTCCTCAGGAAATCAAGAAGGCCGCCTCTCTGGGCGACTTGAGCGAAAACGCCGAATATCACATGGCCAAGCAGCGCCAGGTATTCGTCAACGCGCGGCTCGGCCAGTTGAAGCGGCGCATGGCAGAGCTTTCGCTGGTCAACCTGGCTAACATTCCGAAAGACCGCGCCGCCTTCGGCTCCAAAGTGCTGGTTTATGATGCTTCCAAAGACGAGAAAATCGAATATAAGCTCGTCACCAGCGAAGAATCCGACGTCAGCAAAGGGTTAATCTCGACCACATCGCCCATCGGCCGCAGCCTGGTCGGCAAGCAGGTTGGCGACGTCGCCACCGTCATCACCCCCAACGGCAACCGCGAACTGGAGATTCTCCAGCTGTTCACCATCTACGACATGAAGGAGTAACGGTGTCGTGAATTTGCGATCTGACAAAATGGCGCAACGATAATGACCTGGACAAGCGCGTTCGGAAAAGGTTGCGGCTTCATCCTGCAGAAGATCGTTAATGGTTTGGCGCTGACGCGGATTTCACCCAACGTCCTGACTTTCATGGGACTGGTGATTAACACCGCCGCCGCTTTTCTGTTCGGCTATGCCAACGAGCAGAACAATGTCCGCATGTTCATCTATGCCGCTCTGGTGATCATCGGAGCGGGTATCTTCGACATGGTGGATGGCCGAGTCGCCCGCCAGACGAAGCAGGTCACCGTCTTCGGCGCATTCTTCGATTCCGTGATCGACCGCTACTCCGATGTGGCGCTGTTCTTCGGATTGCTGGTGTACTACGCACGCGCCAATCGTTTGTTCTACGTGTTTCTGGTGGCCTTCGTCATGGTCACATCGTTAATGGTCAGCTACACCCGTGCCCGCGCGGAAGCTCTCATCGGTTCCTGCAAGGTCGGTTTTATGGAACGGCCAGAACGTGTTGTCCTCATTATCCTGGGAGCTTTGTTCAATCGGTGGAGCGCCATGGCGCCGGTACTTTGGATCCTCGCCGTGCTCTCTACCGTCACCGTGATTCACCGCATCCGCTATACCTATGAGCAGACTCGAGACATGGCACCCGTGCCGTAATCGCCTTCTTGTCTGCTCGACGGTACGCCCTTGCAATTGGACTGCTTGCCGACTAGCCCTGCTTGTCGACTCGCTATTTTGACATCCCACTATTTTTGACATCCATCGAAACTCGCGATGAAATCATTCCAAGAGCCTCCATGCTAGTGCTTGCCTCCGCATCGCCGCGCCGGCGCGACCTGCTTACCCAGGCTGGGCTGTCCTTTCAGGTGGAATCCATCTCTGTCGAAGAAGTCTGTCGCCCCGGAGAAGATGCCGTCCATCTCGTGCAGCGATTGGCGCGAAATAAAGCGGAAGCTGTTTTCCACGCACGCACACATGCCTCGCCTACCGCCGTCGACTCGACCCCGGAACCATTACTGATCCTTGGCGCAGATACGGTTGTAGTCTGTGATCAGGAAATTCTCGGTAAACCCGCTGATGCTGCGGATGCAATGCGCATGCTGCGTCTGCTCGCTGGCCGCACCCATCAGGTCATCACCGGTGTGTGCCTCATTTCCCTGTTCGGTTCTCAAGTGGAGACAAAAATCGCCACGGCATCCACCAACGTCACCATGCTCAAGATGTCCGATGAAGAAATCCGCGCCTACGTTGCTACTGGGGAGCCAATGGACAAAGCCGGCGCGTACGCTATTCAGGGCCGCGTCAGCCGCTGGATTCCGCGCATCTCCGGCTGTTACTTCAACGTCGTGGGTCTGCCGCTCTCGCTCGTCAACAGCATGATCGAAGCCGCCCAGCAAAAAGTTTCTCTTCGACCCGCGCTCTAGCCCGCGTCCGTATTCAACATCCTGCGCCCCAATGCGGCCCGTTCCATCCCCGCTCATTTTCAAAAGAATCTTCCGCGCAACTTTTCTTCCCACGCCGGTTTCTACACTGGTAAGGTAAAAACAATGCGCATATTGAAATATCTTGCAATGTTCACTGTTGTGATTGGGCTTGTTTTTTTCGCCGCTTCACCGGCAAAAGCCCAGGTGTCGCTGAATTTTGGCGTCAACGTCGGTCCAGCCCCGGTCTGTCCCTACGGCTATTTCGATTACTCTCCCTACGGCTGTGCTCCCTACGGATACTACGGACCCGCATGGTTTACAAACGGCATCTTCCTTGGAGCAGGCCCCTGGTACCGCGGTCCAAGGGGCTACCGCGGATGGGTCGACAATCGCTTCGATCCACGGTATGGCTATCGCGGCGCATTCCCGCGTCGCGGGGATCGTGGGCATTTTCGCCCCTATGGACGGGGACACTTTCACGGAAATGAGAGGCGCGGTGGCTACGAAAACCACGGCGATCACGGCGACCATCGGCACGGCGACTATGGGCATGGCAACGACCATGGCCGCGGCGGCCACGGCCGTTAAGCCCCGCTGAGAGAGTCGGTCTAATTCGTAGGCATGGGCTCCCTCCCAGGAGCCCATTATCTTGCGGCCATGGAATTGATTGGAATACTACCCAAATGCGTAGATTCGCGTTACGAGATATGTTTTTAGCAGAGGAGTCGCCATGGCCGAGCACCTGTTGGAATCGATCAAGTCGCAATACGGAGCGGTGGCAGAGAGCACGTTGTCGAGCAGTCATGCCGGCGTCCATGCGGTCGCGGAGGCGTTCGGATACACCGCCGAGGAACTGGCCTCTATCCCCTCCGCCGCCAACATGGGGCTCTCCTGCGGCAATCCCACGGCGACCGCG